>CASEAJ010000043.1 GCA_949285425.1 uncultured Porphyromonadaceae bacterium | reverse complement strand
TGAAAATTGCAAAATACTGAGTAGCAAAGAAAAGCATAAATTTACTATCAAACTTGGGCTAACAACAAGATGGTGTATTTTGAGAAATCGGAACTTCTGAAATGGTTGCGGCAGAACCCGGTCGCATCACAGGCGCAGGTTTCGGAAGAAGCACAGGCCATCATGCGCAAGCTCGCCCGTGCGGATTGATTTTCCCTACTTTCAATGATTCTTTGATATGACAGAAAACGAACCCTTGCAAATGTCTTTTGACAATCTGCCCCGTGCCGTGGCGGAATTCCATGCCAAAATCGACACGCTTACTAAAATGGTGGAAAAGCTGATGTCGGCAAACACCGCACCGCCTTTATCGGAGATAATGACGGTGGAGGACGTATCGGCAATGCTGTGCAAATCCGTTTCCACCATCTATGCGATGACTTCCGAACACAGGATTCCATACCGCAAACAGGGCAACAAGCTCTATTTTCTTCGTTCCGAAATCCAGTCATGGCTTATGGATGCTGTTGTACCCAAAGATACTCCGAAGCGCAGACGGAAGCCGCAGGATGATGAAATCTCTACGGACAATGAACGGCAACCGGAGAGCAACCCGGACGAAAATCTAAGTGAAAACAGCGCAACTTCTACACAAATTATCTCGGAAAATATTGATGGGGATAACGTAAAACTCACCGTCTCGGAGTGTGAGAACACACCGTATTCCATCGAAAGCTGGATACATTCAAGAAGCGGAGCGACCATCTTCGCCGTGCTTTTCTCAAAGGAATTTGAAACCGCCGGAGAGCGGAAGTTCGTGCAGACGGCACGGGATTACCACGGCTACTGGAGCGATTTCGGCAAAGGCGGCTACATCTTCAACTCGCAACCGGAGGCGGAAAATTTTGCAAAAAGGATAATAGGGAAAAAAGAAAAAGACCGAATATCGCCCCAACAAGTGGTATCGAAAAATGAGGATTTGACAGCCACTTATACGGAGGGCAATCCGCTAACCATGCAGGACGAACAGACCTCATTTGACGGTAATACCTCTTGTACGTGAATGGCAGACATGGCAGAGAGTGGAATTTTTACAGGGGAATGTTTTAGGGCTGGCAAGTTAATGTTTTCGTCCACGAAAACCACGCCATGAGCGGCGACCCGTCCACACCGGAAACGGCAACAACCCGATTATAGCCCTAAAACATCATTCCAATTATAACTGATAAAGACAGACGTATGACAGGCAACGACAATTCACATAAAGGCGGCAGACCGAAATCCGCAAAGGGCAAGGCTCGGTCAAAGACCCTGTCCACGAGGCTCACGCTTGCCGAGTGGAAGGCGGTCATGAAACGGATTACCGATGCGGGCAAGAAGCCGTCACACTTCCTGCGGGACTTATTACTGTACGGCAAGGTCGTGGCGGCACGGACACAGGAGGACAGGCGGCAGATAAGGATGCTGGAGGGAGGGTGCAACAACCTGAACCAGTTGGCGAAGCTGGCGCACCAACAGGGCTTTTCTCTTTTGAAAGGCAAAATCTTGGATTTGCTGGACGAGTTCAACAAAATCATCGGGAGAATATGATGGGCGACTTGAAAAAGCGGGCGAGCTTCGCAAGAGTGGTGAACTACGTGAACAATCCGAAGAAGGCACGTCTCATCGACAGCAAGGACGTGAGGCTTGACAATAACGCCACCATCGCAAGAAGTATGCAGGGGCAGGCGGACGACAAGCCGGGGCGCAAGCTGAAAACTCCCGTGTACCATATCTCACTGGACTTCGCCCACGAGGACACGTCCAAGCTGACGGATGCCCTGATGGTGGAAATCGCCCGTGAGTACATGCGGCGTATGGGCATTGTGAACACCCAGTACATCGTGTGCCGCCATACCGACAGGGAACACCAACATCTGCATATCGTGGCCAACAGGGTGGACAATGACGGGAAGACCGTCAGCGACAGCAACGATAACAAGCGCAACGTGAAAGTATGCAAGACTCTCACGAGGGAATACGGCTTGCACTTCTCCAAGGGCAAGATGAACGTGAAGCGTGACCGCCTGCGTGGAAAGGACAAGGTGAAGTACCAAATCCATGACGCAATCAAGGCGGCATTGTCCCATTGCAACAGTTGGTCGGATTTGTGCGACAGGCTGGCAAAGCAAGGTATCGGGGTGAAATTCAAGTATGACAGGAGCAAAGGCAAAATCATAGGAATATCGTTCACAAAAGGTGAAATCTCGTTCAGCGGCTCACGGATAGACCGGAGCATGAGCTTTTATAAGTTGGACAGGCTGTTCGGAAGCCGCATTGCCGAGGGTATGGAATGGCAGCCCCGTGTACCGGGCAATGGATTTGGCGGACGGACACAACCGACCCGGCAAATTGTGGCATCAGACAACCATACGGCAGAGACTTTTATAGGACGACCATTGTCCGCCGGAGTGGAAGCGGACGGCAACGGCGGCAGTCCGGCTGAATCCGGCTCAAACATCGTTCAAGTAACTATCGGTACACTCATGGAGCTGTGTCTACAGCCGCACCAAGCCAAGGTGTCATCCGGCGGAAGCGGCGGAGGAAACGAAAGCGGCTGGGGCGATAACGACAACGAAAAGGACAGACTTAAACCAAAAAGGAGAAGAAGATGAAAGACAACCTACAGAACATAGCCGACCTTATCGGGGCGTTGGCAGAAGACATCGAGACCATCAAAGCGAAGTTGGACGTAAAGGACACTTCTGACAAGGACGAGGCTGTGAAAAAGCTGGCAATGAAGTTGGAGCCAGTTATACGTTTCTTCAATGGCAATGCACCGGAAAATATCAATAGGATTTTCGGGAGCAAGGAAGCTATTGAGAAATACAAGCAATCATTGGGCGATGGAATGATTGCGAGTTTACAGGCGAATTTTGAAGCCACCGAAAAGGACAGGCGCAAACGCGGCGTTCCCTCTACCAAGGAACAGCTTGACAAGATACTGGAAATGCTGACAAACCACGTGGAGAAAGACAGGCTGCTTTCGGAAAAGTCGCAGCCAAAGCAAGGCTTTATAACGGAACTGTGGCAGGCAATCCGTCCCGACAAGGCGATAAACGCAACAAGGCTGTTGTGGAACAAAATTCCCGATGGCTGGCACAAGAACCCTTACGCATGGGCTGGCATAGGCTGTACGCTCGTGTTTCTCGTTCTTTTTACCGTCAGTTGGGTACAATGGCATGAATACCGGGAAGAAAACAAGCGGTTGAGAATGGTTGCAGATAAACACAAAGTGACTACGGTCATGCTCAACGAACTGCACCCGGAACTGGCTGTGACCATCGGGGCATATGAGAAACTGACAGAAACGGTTGGAGCAGATTCGACATTGACCATATTTAGGGAACAGGTCAAGGCAGTTAGAAAGGAATCCCGAAATCGAAGCAATTAAATTCAAGAAAGTCCCCCAAAAGAAGAACAATAAGTTTTTGCCAAAGTGCCACTTCGACCGCCTCAAAGTGGCACTTTGACCATCCCGAAGTGGCACTTCGGGAAATAAAGGTCAGGAGATTTTTTGCAGTGGGAAACTTAAACTTAAATTGCTTCTTCACGGCACTTTTATTGCCTATTGTTCAATCCATGCGTTTAGGACTGGAATGTTTTCCTTACTCACCAATACTTGTATGTCGTCATAACCTGCAATCTTTAATAAGACTTGTCTGATTCCATAATTTCGTATGCAATATATCGCGTTACGGTTGACAATGAATTGCCTGTTGGCGCGGAAAAACTGCATAGGGTCAAGCCGCTGCATTAAGCCGTCAAGAGTGTATCCTATGCGGTTTTTTGTACCGTTTGACATCATTGCGAATGTGGATTTTCCGTCAACCATAAAACAGTTCACATCTGTGACATTGATAATCAAAGCCCCGTCATAGGTGTTCGCCTTGAGGAAACGGACAAATGAAGTTTTCCCTTTCATCCCGATGCTTTCGAGCATAGCGACGATGTTCTGGTTGTTGAACTTCATGGCAAGGACTTTATCTGTTGCTTTCCGCAACGCTTCACGGCTTATCGGTTTCAAAAGGTAGGCAATGCCATTGGCTTCGAAGGCTTTGAGAGCATACTCACTGTAAGCTGTGGTAAAGATAACAGGAATTGTCACGTCCATATTTTCAAATACAGAGAAGCATATGCCGTCCTCTAAACGGATGTCGCAATAGATGACATCGTAGCGTGATTGTTCCTGCATGGCACGTTCCAAGCCTGCCAAATCTACAACAGGACCCACAATCTCGGTTTGCGGATATACATCCAAGAGCATACTTCTCAGTGCGTTAAAATTATATATCTCATCCTCTACTATCAATGCCTTCATAAATCAATGGAATTTTTATTGTGTAATTATCAGCTGTCTCGCAAATGTCAAGTCCCTTGCCAATCAATAATTTGTAACGTTCTTCGAGATTCTTTATACCCAACCCGCAGCCGCAGACCGTCACAATGGGATGTTTCCGGTTGCTCACCTCTACAAAATCGCCGCCAAGTGTTATGCTTATCTCCAAGGGGCATTTGCAGGAATGTTTGTTGTGCTTTATCGCATTCTCCACCGCTATCTGAATACTGACAGGAATTATACTGGCATTATTAGGAATGCCGTCCAATCCCTTTTTGAATATAAAATGCTGCGGAAACCGCATGTCAAGTATTTGCACATAGTCTTCGATAAAGTTCACCTCATCGGACAAAGCGACTTTTTCCTTACCTATATTTTCCGTGATATACCTTAATATGTTACTGAGTGCCACTACATATCTCTCCGCTTTTTGCGAGTCGGACAAAATAATGCCTTGCAGCGTTGACAAACTGTTGAACAGGAAATGCGGACTTAGCTGTTGCTGCAGAAGATTCAGCCTCAATCTGTCGTGTTCTTGCCTCATTGCCACAAACCGTTCGTGATGTGAACGCTGTATGTTAATAATCGACAGGAGTGAACATATGATGCAAATGATGTATACATCAATCATGTTCCAAAAGTTGTCATCGGCTTCGTATTGGTAGTAAAAGAAGCGGTCAATGATGAATATCAATAACGAGCATACTATAAATATACAGATTATTTCTGCTGTACTCTCTGCATACCGTCCACCACGATACTTCCGGAATCCATAGTTCACGAAAAACACAGCGGACGTGAACAACACACATTGCGCAAAGTCACACAGAATGTCTTTTGTGTCAAAATATAATTCCCCCAATTGAAATTCAATCAAACTCCACAGAGCCTCGTACATTACGAACGAGACGAGCAACATCAGTAGCCAAGTGTTTCTTTTTATATATTTTAAAAAAGACATCGTTTTTTAGTTGCAAAATTACTGTATTTTATCTATTGCGAGAAATAATTTAATCTTATTTATAGATAATAACGGGAATGCGTTATTAATGAATAGCTCATCCCCGTTATCGTTTAATCAAAGCCGGCATTGTTGTTTCAGTTGCCTCTTACCCGATTATATTGCCATGATTTTTTATTTAATCAGACAAAATGTGAGGTTATTCCTTCTTCAACTGGGTTAAAAACACATGTGAGGTTTTATATGCTCCGCCAAACGTCAGTTCGTAGTTAATGCTATTATGGGTTTGGTTTTCAAAGAGAACTATGCGGGTTACATGAGGCGATGCCGATAAGATTTCTATTTTGCCCCATTCCTTTTCGCAAATAGTATAGGGCAATTGCCGTTTTAAATCGGCATCGGTAATTTCATAAAGATAGTCCCCCATTTTGAATTGAGAAAGGAATCCGTTGTCTGCATTCTTACCTATAGCGGTAAAAGTCATTTCTCCTCCTGTATGGTCAATCTCACCATAATAAGAAATTCCATTGGGGAGTGGAGACAGGGTTACACCAGTTGTCTTAAACTCGATGTTTTCGAATTTCTCATCTTCATTGCCACAAGACTGTAACCCCAGCAGCAAAAAGAGCCACATGATTGGAATCAATTGTTTTGTCATCGGTTTATTATTGAATATTGTAAATGATATTTGTAATTTGAGGTGCCTGAAGCTTGATAATCTCCTGCGTTATCGTATATTATGGCTCCAGCATTAGTGTTAAATGCCTTACTTATGTAATAGCCGTTATTTCGTCCATTCCATCCCCAGTTACAATGAATGAATGTACTTGTTTTGTTGTCTTTAGACGCAGTGAGCATACCGTCATAAACCCAAGCGTGTCCGCCTTTCCATCCCACACGAATACCAAGGACTTTCTTTTTACCGGAGTTCCCTCTTGCATACACAGGATTCCCACCTTTAATTGCATTGACAATATTCGTTTCATTGTAATCTTTCAATTTCGATGCCTTTAATCCACCCCATTTGTTAAACCAGTCTATGGCTTTGGATTCTCCACATCCTGTTGAACCTTTTTTATAGTCCGCACCGAGGGCTATTCCGAGATAACGGACAAGGTGTGCAATTTCATCTCCTGAGGTATAACAATCAGAAGAGGTTAGTCTGCCGGAATGTTTGTCGCAATCTGAAATAATCCTGTCCCAATGAAGAATTGCACTTCCTCCGGTTCCATTATAGGACCAGTTGACTTGTCCGATTGTTTGGAAATGAGATAAAATTTGTGCGGTTGCAATTATCGCACACCCGGCAATACTATTGGGACAGTATTTCCCGTAAACGCCGTCCTGCGTCCATCTTGTATGAAGTATTGGCTTATAATAAGAATTGATGGTATAACCGTTTGTGATGAGGGTTCTGGAGACAGGTTTATCCTCATATTCCTCAATGTCTTTAAGTTCCATCTGTATGGCATCATCCACAAAAGACAAGAATCCCTCATCTGTACCTTCCTGCAAACTGTCTACAGAAAATGAACCTTCATCAATTACCGCAAGAATCGGTGTAGTCCTTTTATCAGCAGCCACCAGTGCAAAGCCTCTATTGTCAAGGAAATTTATGGCATACATCAATGTGTCTATCTCCACATCCTCACTGCCAGGTTCGTCTGACGAGGCAGCTCGCGTATGCACACCTTTACGAATGGGAAACACATCCGCGATTTCCAGTTGCCCTATACTCCTCGTTTTTGTATCCGATGAGTTTAACTGCTCTAAGAAATCACCAAGTTCCGTTTTTGCTTCTTCCGGTGATACTTTGAAAGATGCCTGTTGGTTTTGTTCTTGTATGGCATTATCTGCCAACTCCAGGTCTTCGTTGCTGCATGATGCCATGCCGACAACTAATGACAGTAAAAACAATAATTTTTTCATAATTGCATTTTTTTGATTTAACTATAACTACTGCATTAATTTTGATGCAAAATTAAGTTGAACAAATATCATGACCAATGAAATTTTCGTGAAGCGGACATAATCACGACTGAAACGGACAATAAAATGCAATGAGGCCTATTAGATGTGGTTTTAGTTGTTATTTTGAGAAGAAATCCGAAATCCGATTTACCGCCTCAATCTTAGTTTCCATCACAACATCGGCATAGACTTGTGTAGAGTTGATGCTCGTATGTCCGAGCAATTTACCAACCGTGTATAGGTCTCCTCCGGCAGCTAAAGCAAGCACTGCAAAGACATGGCGGCTCGTGTGAAAGCTGACATTCTTTTCTATCCCTGCGGCAGCAGCCATCTTTTTGAGGCATCTGTCGCAGGCACTAAGGCAGGTCATGTCAAAGACCTTTTGCTCCGGTTTGCAGCCGTTTCTATCCGGCAGCCATTTCAATGCAGACTGGTTCAAGGGTATCGTTATCTGTTTCCCTGTCTTTTGCATGGCTTGGATTGAAACAACCAGTCCACCATTGACCTGTTTTATATTCCTCCATGTCAGTACGGAAACATCGCTATACCGCAATCCGGTAAAGCAGCAGAACAGGAATGCCCGTTTGGTGGTCTCGTTGGTAGTCGGGGCTTCGGCAAACGCTTTCAGTTCATCTTTTGTCAGGTATTCTTTTTCGGCCTGTTGCTTGCCGATTCGGTCTTTACGCTCCAATGAATAGAACGGGTTTCTATCCAATACGCCATCTTTTACTGCCGCATTGAGCATACGTACCAACGTGGACTGATAGAGGTGCAGCGTATAGGGCGACATTTCCTTTGGATTGTCGGGTGATTTGGTGTTGCGGTAGGTGTGCTCCAAGAAGTCAATGAAGCCAAGAATGAAGCCCTTGTCTATTTTAGACATCAGCATCCGTGGCCTGTGGAGATGCTGCAAATACGCCCTTATCACATTCACCGTTGAACGGTAGTTGCGGTAAGTGGACGCAGCATAAGACGGATTGCGTCCAATCCCCTCTATATGGTCGGTAAGCCAGTCGGCAAACATGCGCTTTGGCAGTTCCGACTGATTGCCGTTGTTTGTTTCCGTTTCGTCCTCAATGCCGAGCATCCGTTTGGACTTTATGGCGTTGGCCTTTGCCATGACAGCCTCATTGAGTCTCTTTGCATCCGGCTCATCGTCCGGCACAAGAAAGAGGTTCAGGTACTCGTTCCACCGTTTGCCCTTGTCGTAGAAGTCAAGGTATATCGAGCGGCTTCCCGTCCGAAGCGTTCGTGTGCGTATCGTTATTTTCATCTGTTTCCCTCTGTTTGCGGTTATCTTGAAAAGAAGTTGTCTACAAGCCCGACCGTTTCTATCTTCTTTTGGTCTACTATCTTGGCGTAAATGGATGTCGTGTTCACGTTGGCATGGCCGAGCAGCTTGGATGTCGTGTAAATGTCCGCACCGAGCGTAAGCATCATCGTGGCGAACGAGTGACGGCTGCAATGATAGGTTATGTGCTTGTCTATCTTTGCATTACGCATCCATATTGTCAAGTTCCGTTCAATATTGGAAGCCCCTGCCGGAAGCGTAAAAATCGGTTCATCCGCATCGTCCTTTTGGTAAAGGCAGTCCAATGCCTCCTTTGACAACGGCACGTTCAGCAATTTCTGCGTTTTCTGCATCCTTACCCGTATATATAATGTGTGTCCGTCCGGAGCCTTGATGATTTTGACCCATGTCAATGAGCGCACATCGCTCAACCGAAGCCCGGTAAAGCAGGAAAACAGGAAAGCCCTTTTCACGTCCTCACGGGGGCATGGGGCTGCCATCGCCGCTTTCAGTTCCTCCAATGTAAGATATTCCCGTATGCTCTCTGATGGCTGGTATTTCTCTTTCGAGGCCAAGGATTTCAACGGGTTGGATGCCAATATACCCTCACGGACAGCCTTGTTCAAAGCACCATTCAACACGGCCTGATGGTGGTGCGCCGCCCCGTTGCTGATAGTGCTGCCATCCTTGCGTACATTGTTCTTCGCATAGCGCAGGAAAGCGATAAAGCCACGGCAAAAATCCGCATCCGCGTTGGCCAGTACAATATCGGGCTGGCACGTTTCATTTAGATAGGTTTCGACTTTGAGCCGCAAATCCCGCCTGCCTTTCAAAGTGGATGCAGAGAAACCAAACCTCTCCTGTTCGTACTCTTTCAGAAAGTCTATGAGGGTGATACACGACCGTTTGACCTTGTTCCATTGGCGCACACCGTGGTTTTGCAAGGCCTAAATACGCTCAGCCTTGATTTTCCCTGCCACCTGCATGGCGTGGGCGTTCTGTTGCTTGTCAATCGGTGTCTGTTCCGGCACAAGGTACAATCCGAGGGATTCAACCTTGCGTACCCCTTTCACATAGACATCGAGATACAGGCTCATGTTTCCGTTTGCCAACTTGCGCTTGCGGATGCGCACAGGCTCTTTTACCTTTTGTACTTTCTTCGGTCGTGCCATGCTCTTTTCCCTTTCTTTGATTTGGTTTCAACAGGAGGATTTTCCTCTGTCTTGCGAGGGCAAAATTAACAATTAAATCTGTTACGCGCAACAAATATGCAACAAAATATCGTTAAAACTATGGCATTCTATGCTATTTAGGCCAAAACAGGAAAATTATATAAGAACCTAATATAATGCGCTTTATATTGATTTCCTTTCCGATTTTATGCCTTTATTTTCACTATTAGAACCCTATACTTCGTAGGATTTCATCTCTTAATGAGTTCAAGGAATTGGCATTTGAGACAATAGAGACAAAAACCAACAATAAAATAGCAACTGATTTTAGTTTCATATATGTTTTTACTTAAAAGGACACAAAAAAATAATTGACAAAATTAAGCATCTGAATGATTAATTCTGTCAATTATTAATATTATAACATTTGTTATGTAAATTTATTATTCAGCCGAATTCTTTTTCAGCCATTCCAGTCTGCGCATATCCGGAAGATGTTTAACTGTAAAGTTCT
>CASEAJ010000042.1 GCA_949285425.1 uncultured Porphyromonadaceae bacterium | reverse complement strand
TTTTTCGAAAGATACTCCTGTAAGTTTTTCTTTTTGGATAGCCTTTTTCAGCGTTTCGTTAACGTAAAGTCCAGAGGTGATTTTCCATAAGCCATGTGCGGCGGGTGTATGAAAAATACTATAATTTTGTACTTTCTCCAATGAAAAATGTGGAGTTATTACGCTTCCGGTTTCTTCATTGTATATAGTTTTTTCTGTATCCAGAACATCCAACATTCTTTCAAAACGCGGAATATAATAAGTCCGTTGTTCACCATTGCCATTAATCTTTGCCGTAAGCCAGTTGATGCCTTCCTTTCCTGTCAAATGGTTTGTGATGATTGTTTTTAGTTTGTAGGAAAACAATGCCCAAGCCAAACTATTGGGTTGATAATCTAACCAAATTTCTTTTAGACTTGATAAATCAGTACTCCTAACAAGTCCGTTTTTGCCAATAGTAAGTTTTATTAGCCTGAATTCAAAAGGCATTTCGTTTACATTATCAAGTTCAGAAATTAACTTGTATGCAAGTTTTGTGTCTTCAGGAGCAAATGCACTTGCCACTTTTGAGGCATTTTTGCCGCTAAAAAAATAAAAATTGTTGTTCATAACTTTCTTTGTTTGTCATTGTTCCTTCAACCCGAATTTGCAATCCTGCTTTCCCTATTGTCAGGATTTGTAATCCGCTGGCAAGGTACATGTTTTTTGACAAACACCAGTCATCGGATTGCAAATCCTGATAATAAATTAGCGGGAGGATTAATCCACCGCGACCGGGGGGCACCTACACACTGCACTTTCAATATGAAAGTCAATATGAAAGTCAAAATGAAAGTCAAAATGGAAGTCAAAATGGAAGTCAAAATGGAAGTCAAAATGGAAGTCAAAATGGAAGTCAAAACGGGAATATTAATATTAAACTAAAACTAAAACTAAAACTGAAACAAGAGAAAGAGAGAAAGAGAAAGCGGCTCCGCCTCCCTCCGTATCCCGCAATGGGGTAGGGGTACGAAAACAGTTGCTCCTTCCCGCAGGTCGCCGCTTCGCTCTGCCCTGCGGTTATGCAAGGTCGGGCTTTTCAAGCCACCTGACATTCATGTCGGTCTGTAAGACCAAACTTTGCGTAACCGTAGGTCTGTGACCTACGGAATATAGATGCCCGTCGCCTCGTCAAGTAGGCTTTGCTACCCAACTTTCCCTGTCATTATGGCATGAAATGCACATGCGTGTTGGTGACAAAAAATACTATAGAAAATGGGTGAAAATACTATAGTATCTTGGTCAATATTCTATAGAAGATGAAACAACTTTCTATAGTATTTTGTTGCGCTCCCTATAGTCTGTTTCCTCTCTTTGGTTTGGAAATCGCAAATGTCTGCCGGTCTGCAACTTGTGCTTTTTTTCTGTTTCTGCCGTTTCCGGCTGCGCTGTTTGCCGTGCCCGGCCTGGTTGTCTTCTCCGGCACGGCCAATGCTTCGTGTCGTGAAAAAGCCGTCACGGCCGGTTCCGTTGGCCCCGTTGTTGCCGGCAAAGCGTCCCGTTTCCGACAAATATCAGTCAGAAAGCCTTGTTTTACAAAATAATGTCGTATCTTTGCTTCCAATTTCAATAGTGTTAAAAGATTAAATGTAATTTTATGAACGTAGTTACAAACACCATCGCATTGGGCGATGGGCGTACCATTACCCTTGAAACCGGCAAACTGGCCAAGCAGGCCGACGGTGCGGTTATGTTGCGCATGGGCAACACCATGTTGCTTGCCACGGTTGTTTCCGCTCAGGAAGCCGTGCCCGGAACGGACTTCATGCCGCTTTCGGTCGATTACAAAGAAAAATTCGCTTCGAACGGACGTTTCCCCGGAGGGTTCACCCGCCGCGAAGGACGCTCGTCGGACTATGAAATCCTCGTGTCGCGTCTGGTGGACCGTGCCTTGCGTCCGCTGTTCCCGGATGACTATCACGCCGAAACTTTCGTCAACGTGACCCTTTACTCGGCCGACGGTGTCGACATGCCCGATGCTTTGGCCGGACTGGCCGCTTCGGCTGCCTTGGCCGTGTCCGACATACCGTTTCACGGACCTATCTCGGAAGTGCGGGTAGCCCGCATTGATGGCAAGTTCGTCATCAACCCTACATTCGCCCAACTTGAAACGGCCGACATGGACATTATGGTGGCCGCCACGCTCGACAACATCATGATGGTGGAAGGCGAAATGAAGGAAGTGAGCGAAGATGACCTGCTTGAAGCACTCAAGGTGGCTCATGAGGCTATCAAGGTGCATTGCCAGGCACAGCTTGAAATGATGAAGGCTGTGGGCAAGGAAACCAAACGTGTGTACTGCCACGAAGAAAACGATGAAGAACTGAAAAAGGATATATGGGAAAAGACCTATGACAAGGCTTATGCCCTGGCTACTTCGGCCAATACCGACAAGCACTCGCGCGAAGCCAACTTCGCCCAGGTGAAGGCCGACTACATTGCCACGCTCGACCCCGAAACGGCCGAAGCGAAGGCGGGCATGATTGACCGCTACTATCATGCAGTGGAAAAAGAAGCCATGCGCCGTTCCATTCTCGACGAAGGAAAACGTCTCGACGGCCGCAAGACTACGGAAATACGTCCCATCTGGTCGGAAGTAGGCTACCTGCCCGGTCCTCACGGGTCGGCCATCTTCACCCGTGGTGAAACGCAGTCGCTTGCAACCGTGACACTGGGTACGAAAATGGATGAAAAAATCGTGGACGAAGCCTTGATTCAGGACAAGGAACGTTTCTTGTTGCACTATAACTTCCCGCCGTTCTCAACGGGTGAAGCCCGCGCATCGCGTGGCATCGGCCGTCGCGAAATAGGTCACGGAAACCTGGCTCACCGTGCGTTGAAACCCATGATTCCCGAAGATTATCCGTACGTGGTACGCGTGGTGTCGGACATTCTTGAATCGAACGGTTCGTCGTCCATGGCTACGGTGTGTGCCGGCTGTCTGGCGTTGATGGATGCCGGTGTGCCCATCAAGAAACCGGTTTCGGGTATCGCCATGGGATTGATTTCCGAAAACAAGGGTACGAACTATGCCGTGCTTTCCGACATTCTGGGCGATGAAGACCACCTCGGCGACATGGACTTTAAGGTAACCGGTACGCGCGATGGCATCACCGCTACGCAGATGGATATCAAGGTGGACGGCCTGTCGTATGAAATTCTTGAAAAGGCCCTCAAACAGGCTAAAGAAGGACGTCTTTACATTCTCGACAAGATACAGGAAACGTTGGCTGCTCCGCGTCCCGACCTGAAGCCGCACGCTCCTCGCATTGTGGTGATGTTCATACCGAAAGAAATGATTGGTGCGGTTATCGGCCCCGGCGGAAAAATCATACAGAACATGCAGGCCGAAACGGGTGCGACCATTGCCATCGAAGAAATCGGCGATCAGGGCCGTGTGGAAATCGCCGGAACGAACAAGGCTTCCATCGATGCGGCTATCCAAATGATCAAGGGCATTGTGGCCATTCCCGAAGTGGGCGAAACCTATCTTTCGACCGTGAAGTCTATCATGCCTTACGGTGCGTTTGTTGAGTTCATGCCGGGCAAGGAAGGTTTGCTTCACATATCTGAAATAGCCTGGGGACGTCTCGAAAACATGGAAGTGTCGGGCCTGAAAGAAGGTGACAAGGTGGAAGTGAAACTGCTTGACATCGACGAAAAGACAGGCAAGTTCAAACTGTCTCGCCGTGCCTTGCTGCCGCGTCCGGAAAAGATGGACGATGAACCTCGTCACGGAGGCAACGGCAACAACCGCCGCAAAGGAAACTAAGCAGCGTATTACAGGTTTGATTCAAACATAGCCGAAGGCGGCCTCTGTGAACAATTCGGAGGCCGCCTTTGTTGTATGCGTAGGATTTGTGTCGCGGTTATTCGCTACACAACAGACAAACACGGTTATTAAATTTTATTTCAACTTTCGGGTGAAAATTTCAGTCAGAACGGTTTCGCATACGGTGCATTTTTTCCCGCCTTGTCCGGTGAGCCGGAAAATCGGCCTGTAGAAGCCGATTGAAGGCCTGCTGTGTGAGCGAAGCGAGTTCAGGCATTCAGGCTTCGTAAGGGCGGGTTTTTCCGTGCGAAGCGGGCACAGCGGCGGCTCTTTTTGCTTCCTTTTTCCAGCTGTAGGGAAAAAGGAAGTCGGGGTCGCAGGGGCGGACAGCCCCTTTACAGCCAACCAAGAACCGTTAAAATTTCACCTGCGGAACTTGAATTACGGATAAAACAACTTCTGAATAAAAAACGACTGTTAATGGAAAAGATTGTGAAAAGAAAATTCATGACATGCATGGTTGCCGGATTGTTTCTGTGCGGCCTTACGCTTGTGGCACGAACACCCGATGACCGGGGCTATATAGTGAAAACGGGCGATGTGCCGCCCGACTTCAGCATGACGCTCACCGACGGACGCACGGTGCGGCTTGCCGACACGCGGGGCAAGGTGGTCATGTTGCAGTTTACGGCCAGCTGGTGTGGGGTGTGCCGCAAGGAAATGCCTTTTATCGAGCGCGACATTTGGCAGAAGCACAAGGACAACCCCGACTTTGTGTTGTGGGGCATTGACCGCGACGAGCCGCTGGAAACGGTGGTGAAGTTTGTGCAGACCACCGGAGTGACCTATCCGTTGGGACTGGACCCCGGTGCCGATATATTTGCCCTCTATGCCGACCGCAAGGCTGGCATTACGCGCAATGTCATCATCGACAAGGAAGGGAAGATAGTCATGCTTACCCGTCTGTACAACGAAGAGGAGTTCGGTGACATGGTCGAGCTGATAGACCGTCTGCTGGAAGGGAATTAGCCGAGCACCAGTTCATAATCCACCACGTCGAGCCATTAAAATCACCATTTGCCTAATGTCAACTTAGGAAAAATGTCTTTATTCAATGTCGAGCTGAACTCTATTCGTACAGGGAATACATATTTTCCTATTTCCCGGGCCGGGGAAGGTGCCGTAGCCGCTCTTTCCATAGTGCCTAAACTTTTACAGTCGGATGCGGACACGGCATAAAAAGCTTTCTTGTGCCCGTTATCGACAATCAGGGTCCAGTCGAACATGTTTCCTATGATAGTGAGCGACATGGTTTTCGGATCGAATGGAGGTATGTCTACTTGTACGAATTCATACGTGCCGGTGCGCAACACCCAAAAACGCTGCTCGCTGTCTGTGAGAAAAGCCAGCGAACGGCGGTCTCGGAATTCGGTGACAAACACATGTGCTATGTCCACTCCCGTGGGCACCTCAATCGGGCGCACATAAGGACGCGATTTGACCTGCTTTACATGAAATAGCTGTCCTCTGTGGTCGACCATAAGGTAGCCTTCATCGTAATCTTTTTTCACGGTCGGATTTCCGGCAACCAAGCGAGCGGGAAATATAAACCCTTTTTTCATCAGCATGTCCGTAAATTGCCTGCTTTTCCCTTCCTTGATGCTGTTTGAGGCCATGTCGATAAATTCCATGCGTCCGTTCATACGGAACACATCGTCTGGCATTTCCAGATCGACACGCCCCGACATGGATTCCAACAGGGGATATAATGGAACGGTACGGGCATTGACTGTTAGGGGGGTCATGCGGAATATGAAGTTTCCCGTCTGTATGCTGCGCGGAGTGATGGCAATGCCGTGCAAGGTGTCGGGTAGACGTTCTTCGGCCATAAGCTGCCGGCAGTAGAACAGAGGCAGAATGCTGTCGAACTGAGCTTCGGTGTACCGGTTTCCCGACAAGTCGGAATAGGAGGCTTCGCCATCAGTGCGATCCCGTATGGCAAAATCGTTGATGATCCCGCTATACAGGATAAAAGGAGAATTTGAACTTGTTGCAGTGAGAAACCGATAGGTCCAAGGCAACAGCCAAAGCAGTAGTACAATGAGTGTGAAGATGAAAAGTATTTTACCTAATGTTTTCATATCCGTTTTTTATAAAAATCTAATCCTGCTGTCCTTCCTTGAAGCGTGACACGCTCCAGAATGGGAGTGCCGCTGTCAGCAAGGTATATACTGTCAGTATAGGGAGAAAGGTGTTGTAGGCTTCCGGCGTTTCGGAAATAAAGAACACGCGTAGTGCACCGGTGGCTACGAGCAGATTCACCAGCCTTCGTTTCCAGGTCGGCTCCAGACAAATCCAGGCCGAAAAGAAATAGGCCGTCAGTCCGGCCACGTACCACACCGCACCGGTGAGTAGGATGTGCCGGACCAGTTCGGAAGCGAAATGTCGCTGTAAAAATGTGTACAGTAACAACAGGTTTACAGCAGACAACATCGCCAGAAGTCCGGCTCCAAACAAAAGCATGCTTCCTACCGACTGTTCGGCTGAACATGGCAGATGCAAGGTGAGTTTGATGCGTTTCTGCTGCATTTCGGGCGCAAACTGCACGATTCCGGCCAGTATACCAAGGAGCAGTGGAACAAAGCGGAGCGACTGTATGAATATCGCATCGCGTTGCAGCATGACTTCCCACACGTGTGCGGCTCCTTTTAGTTCAATGACCCGGTTTATGTTGAGCATGCAGTAAATACAGAAGAACAGACTCAGTACAAATGCTGCCATGAAATAATAGCGGGTCTTTATCCACTCTTTATAAAAGAAAACAAACATTCTTTCAGATGATTTATGATTTGTGTGATGTGAATTTTTTTTGATAATGTCGATACGGGACTTAATACTTTCCGGTCAATCCGATGAAGACGTCCTCCAATGACACATGTGTCCATTTGAGTCCCGTATAGGGCACGGAGTGTGCATCGAGCATACCGCGCATTTCTTCTGGCCGGAGGAAGGAGCCGGCCTCCACTCGACCGCGTGAGATTGTCGGATAAAACAGCTCCGGAAAATAGGGAAGGCTACCTTGTGTCAGAGTGAATGTATATTGGAAATACTTTTCAAGCAAATTGTTCACGGGCTGTTGTGTCAGTATCCGTCCGTAGTCCATGATGATGCAGTCATCGATGAGCCGCTCCATGTCTTGAATGATGTGCGAGGTGAGAAATACGGTCTTGCCTTCACTTTTGGCAAAGTCGCGTAGATAGTCTATGAACAGCCGGCGGTATCCGGGATCGAGTCCCAGCGAAAAGTCGTCTAATATGAGCAGTTCGGGGTTTTGGGCCAGTATGAGTCCCAAAGCCACTTGCGAGCGTTGTCCGCATGACATGCGCGAAATGCGTTGGTGGGAAGCCACGTTCAGCTTTTTCAGCAGTTCGTAATAAACATCCCGGTTCCATTTTGGATAAAACGGTGCATAAAAGCGTTCTATTTGCTCCATGTTCATGAAGGTGTATTGTACGTGCCCTTCTATCAGCAAACCTATGTTGCGGCGGGTTATCGGTTTCATGTTCTGTACCTCCTCACCAAAGATGCGGCACTCGCCGGCATGGGGTTTCAGAAATCCGCTCAGAATATTGATGGTTGTGGTTTTGCCCGTTCCATTTTTGCCGAGCAACCCCAATATGCGTCCTTTCGGTACATTGAAGCTTAGATTTTCGTATATCAGACGTTTACCGTAATAGTGCGTCAGGTTTTTGCAAGTAATCATTTCCTTGTCTGTTAAATGGGTTCGGTTCTGTAGATTACGTTATGTCGGCTTGTATAGAACGTGTGCAGGTCAAAGCAGGGCGAACAGCAACGGTATCAGCATGCCGGCCAGTAATTCAATACCCCCGATGCCATTGAGTCCGTGGCGGCCTTTCAGCATGACCAGTCCGCTCAATACGATGATGACCAGTGAAACGGCAAATACATCGGCAAAAACAGTCCAGGCTTTGCCTGGGTTGTAGTGTAGTTTGCTGAGTGCGCCCATAACCGGGCGACGTTTCACCGACTCGTACACGGCTTGTCCGTCCGTCAGGCAGACTTCAAGATTTGATCCTCCTTTGAGGAATACCTTCAGCTTGTCCGGTTCCGGGAAATAGTGTTTCAAATAATGTTCAGTCTCTTCCAACGGTTCCAGCAACTTTAACACATGCTTTTTGGTCATGTCTTCCTTGGTCGACAGTATTTCTTTTTCAATGGCGAACGTTTTCCGTTCCACTGTGTACTGACTGTTGAATGTGTCCTTGTGATTCAAGGCAATACCTGACACGGCATACACCAGCAACATGCCTGAAAAGAAAAAGGACAAGTCGCGATGTATCAGGCGGCTGAGTTTTCTGATTTTCGTCATGATAGAGCCTGTTGTCTTTTGTGCTGTTCCCCTTTTTGTCATTTCGCTACATCATATGCTTGAGCCTCGATATAATAGAAAGATAGGTAGGCTTTCCCCGTTTCTGCTTCCTGTTTGGCTATACGGGCACGGAAGTCGGCTATGCGTTCGGTCGGAGAGTTACCGGTTTCGTGGCGTGCTTTCTTTTCCGAGTCGCAGCCGGCAGATGTCGTGCCGTGCTTTTCGGCTGTCTGCGCTGCCACCTGTGCTTCCCAGCGTTGCAGGTAAGCTTCGTCGATGCGCTGTTCGCACAACGTGCCTTTCACTTGTACTAGGTTGTTCACGCATGCGGCGTCAAATTTGCCTACTTTGCCGCCTTCCACCCGAATGGTTTTCGTGTCATCGCTTCCCATGAGGAATATCTTCCGCCCGCCGTGTTGGCATATGTGCGTGCACACGCCTTCCACAGCTATCGTTTGGCCCACATGCTGTTCGGCTCCGTCGAGCAGCACGTCCACATCGACATATTCGGACTGTACGGCCGTTTCGGTTTCTGGGCTGGAGTTGTCGGCCGTCTGTTTCTTGTTGTTTCCACAGCTTGTCCACGCCAGACATGCTGACAGCAAGCTCATCGCTAACAGATTTTTTGTTGACATAATTTTTTTTGTTTTATATGTTTTTTTCTCTTTTTATTGGGTTTGCAAAGGTAGACTTGTATTATCCTCCGGACAATCCCCTTTTGTTGGTATTCCAGTCTTCGAAAATACCTATGTTTTGTCATGTTTCCTTTTTTTAGAAACTAAATGCTATGCTGCATTCCACTTGTTGTGCACGGTTGCCCGATTCATATAGGCAGGCTTCGTAATCAGCCGAAAACGAAAGAGCGTTATGCGTGTTCATGCTATACCATACGGTCGCTTGGACACGCAATACGGTATAATGTCCGCCGGCATGCTTGAACAGGTTGTGTGTCGGTTCGTCCCATGTAGTGACCGTGTCGGGCATTTCCATGTCGCTGCCTGCCGAAAGGTTGAATTGTGCCGCACCGTCAAGGCACACTAACCAGCGACCGGTTTCATGAAGCCAGCCGCCTTTTACAGAAGCGAACAAATGGCTCAGGCGCAGGGAGCGGGCCGATGAAAGGTAACGTTCGTCCCGCATTTCATAACCGGCGACAGGAGCTATATGCCACTCGCTGCCGGTCGGCCGACGTCTTCCGTATAGTCCTTCTATTGTGTGCCGCATACGTAGGTTTGTGTATTTTCGGGTTGAAGCAATTTGTGGATATATGTTGTTGGCTGCATCGCCAAAAAGGTTTTCCGTACCTTGCTTCACCAGGTCCTCGTTGCGGAGTGTCACTCCCCAAAAGCGTTCCTCTTTGCAGACATAGGCCACTTCGCTTACAAAAGTGTGACTGCCGAGATGGGACAGGGGCAGGTTGTTCAGGCTTGACATGATTTTGGTATCCGATGTGTAGTCGTAGCGCAGGGTGGCCCGCCAGCCTGCAGTAGCTTCGCACAACAAGTTCAAGGCAGCTCCGATATTATAACCGTTATAATAGGTTTCGTGGCGGCTTCCTCTGAAGCGGTAATAGTCGGTACCAAGTCCGGTGAAGTGCAGCACGTTGGGCACGCCCAATTCGCTGAAGAACTTGAGTCCGTTGGTTTGCTTGTAGCGGCCTGCATTCAGGCTAAATCCTGCCCGGTAATGTGCAGGCAGTGCCACAGAGGCTCCGGCCTTTCCGTTGAAGTCGGACACTGTGTTTAACGGACGTGGGTCGACCCGGCGATATTCCAATACAGCCCGAAAGGCGGCTTCGCCTCCGATAATCCAAGGTCCGACGGTGCGGGCGAATCCGCCGTGAAACCGGTAGGTCTGTGTGGACAGGTTACCTCCTACCGAGTCGCCCATGACATAGGGAGCGAGCCGTTCGTAGTCGCCGGTTTCGTTGAACCGTGTGTTCATGCGCCGTCCGTTTTCGTAGCTTGCCCCGCCCCATAGCGTTGACTTGGTCTGTTGGGTGTAGGTATCGGCTTCAACTCGCCCGGCTCGGACCCCATCGCCCAGTTGCATTTGAACGGCTTCATTTTGCCGGTTGTACATGCCGTCGAGCGCCACACGGGTAAGCGTGTGGTCGTATTGCGTGCGGCGCATGGCCGGATGTTCATACACTTCTGTGGCAAAACGGCGTATGGCTTGTTGTGAACTGCCCAGGCGTATGTCTATAGGGATGCTGTCGCCAGCTTGTGTTGCAAACATGCAGGCAAACATGCATATCATTCCCGCCATGTGACGGGTGAATTCCTGTGCCTGTTTTGTCATATAGTGTAGGTGCATCGTCTGTTATATGTTGTCATACATTTTTTTTCAACAACTTGCGGGTAATTATGGCATGGGTTGTACCCCGTCATAGGTTTGTTGTGTGGCGGTTGTGCCTTCGGCGTTTATGGCCGCACCCTGTTCCTCGACGACAGAGGGGACGCATTCGCCGTTGAAGTCATCGGTCGAGTTGTTCGTGTCTTGTAGCACACGCCGTCCATCTTTTGTCAGTCGGGTCATTTTGCGTCTCACGCTTTTGAAGTAGCGTGTCTTGTCGTGGTCGATGGTTCCACAGTGTGTCCAACCGGCATCAATTGCCGGCGGCAGTACGTTCCACAACCACTCTGCTTCCACGCAGCAGTTTACCCCATCGACTATCCAGCTGTTGGGCAGTTTGTAGGCTTCCTGTGTCATGGGAAAATCTCCGGCCTCAATGTGCATGACATAAGAATAGGTATAGAAATAGTCGTGAAGGTATTGCTCTTTTGTGATACCTTCAGGGATGCGTGCAATAGCGTAGGAGCGGAATCCGCGGTTGTGCAGCACGAAGAAACTGTTGGTATAGCAGTACCATTTGTCCAGGTTGGGCACAGTTTCACTATCAACATCCATGTGTGCCGGAACATTTGACACATCATACCATTCGAAGTCGGCGGCCGACAGGTCTATGGAGTTGGGATTGATTTTACGGTGGTCTATGCCCGTATCGCAGATGATAAAACTTTCGCCTGGTTGTACCGGATGGTCAGTGCCGTTGCCCGGCACCACATATATAGCATGGATAGTCATTGTGTCTTGTCTGATATCGGGGGTATAATCCCATTTTATTGTACCAATGAATTTCGATTCAACAATAGCTATTCGGTCAGCGTAAAGTGTCTGGTCGGTAGGATTATACAATTTGATATAGTTGTCACCATGATATTGTTTTCCGGTGGGGTAGAGTGTGCCGGTAAAATAGATTTCTTCAATGAGAAAATCGCTTTGGGCGTCGAGCAGGTGGGTTTCGATGGTGAAAGCAGGCATCTCACCCAGTATCTCGATGGATGAGGTCAGTCCGTAAAGCGTACCTTGCCGTTCTGTCCCGTTTTTGCGATAGGTCACTTCGGCACGGTAGGTGCAGTCGTACAGCCCGTTTTCCAGTTCAATGGTCGTGCCGAACCTGACTACGGTCCGTGTGCCGGTGGAGCGGTTGTCGAAGTAAAGTGAGTCTGTTGTCACTTGTGTCACTTCGATGTCGGTCGGATGAATCACTTTGATGTTCCCGGTTTGCTTCGTTCCGCCAATCGGTTCTTCCTTGCAGCCCTGCACAACGGCCATTAGGACTGCGGCAAATAAAATGGCATGTAATCGTTTCATTGTCGTTTGTTATGATGTGATTTTTATATTCTCAATGTCATTTCCATACCGAAATAGGGCGTCACGTTGCGCCGTATCAGGATACCGTTCCGCTCGAAGTCGGGCGTATAGTCGAACAGCTTGTTCACGAACAGCGACATGTGCAGCATTTTTCCTATTTCCTTGGTTATTTTCAGATTGACGTACAGTGCTGGAGGCACCGTGTAACGTTCGTAGGCGGCTTCCGACACAGAGTAATACAGGTGTTCCAGCAGCAACGGGTCGGTGGCCACGGCTTCGGCATTGTAAGGATGGTCCTGCCCGTCCTGGTACGATTTGTACATGTACGGCGTGCCGTTCTGTCTCATACGTTGGGTGGATATGAACCACATGGCCTGCACCGAAGTGGAGAATATCACTCCCCATTCGGGCACTTGCGTGTCGAGCAGCAGGTTTGTGCTCAATTGTTCGTTGAACCGGCCGTCGTTCCAGTCATACAGCCCCACATAGTGTTCGCTCAGCACCCGGTTGTCATACACCCCGCTTTGGGCATAGTACATGGGGCGGCTGTTTGAGTATATGCTTTTGAACCAGGCTCCGTTGAGGGTGATGGCGGTACGCAGCACTTTGATACGTTGCAGGGTCAGTTCGAACTCCACACCGGTTTTGTCTTGCCGACTGCCGTTTTCCACGAAGCGGTAACCGTTGAGTATCCGCTTTTCTACATACGGTACGTCTTCGAGCTGAGGAGGAGCTTGCAGTTCGCTGTCGCGGATGCCGCTTTCGTCATAATCTTTGTAGGTGTAGGCATCATATCGGTTGGAGTACCGGAAACCCGATGAAAGTTTCTCTTTGAAGAAGCAAATCCATAGACGGTTACCGCCCATTTCCAGGTCGGTGCGTACCTCCCACTTCAAGTTGCGTGCCGGTTGCAGGTCGTAGTTGGTGGCATCCTGCCGGTAGGTGCGTGTGTGGTAGCGGCTGTGTTCCTGTGGATTGTTTTGGCTGTAATGGCCCAACTCAATGATGTCGTAATACGTAGGGTCGGGATACAGATAGTTGAGTGTGGGCATGCGCGAAGTGCGTCCGATGCCTCCCGAGAAGGACACTTTCAAAGCTTGTGATGTGAACGAAGGCAGCGTCCATTGCAGGTTGAGACGTGGGTCGACATACACTCTGCCGTGCATGGCGTAGCGTTCCGAAAGTCCCGGAACGCTTGTGGCTCGTAGTCCGGTACGGGCTTCGAATATGTGGTTGCCGGCATGCAGGGTCAGTTCATCTTCGGCGTAGAACGCTAGGTTTTGCAGGGCCGGTATGGTGTGGTATGCACGCGGGCGTGCTCCCCAGCCCGACGCATCGAGCGGGCGCGACAGGTCGTACAGCGGACCGCGGCCGAAGTTTTTCGACAGGTTCCACTCGCCTCCGAAGCACAGGTCCTGTTTCAATAAGTCTGTTTCAAAGCAGAAATGGGCCGTGCTCTTGGCGAAGGTTGTGAACGGTTTGCCGTCGACTACATAGTCAGCCACGTATTCACCGAAAATGAGGTGTGCGTCATGTTCGCCTTCTTCCAGACTCGATGGGGCTATGCCAACCCGGTCAGGCGACACTAGTTTGGCGCGCTCCAGCCGATCAAACTGCTGCCTCGCGGACAGGTTCACATCCACTCCTCTGAAGTAGGGCGAAGAGGGTACGCGCAGTTGCATGCCACCCGACAATGTCACGCTCTGGAAGTCCGAACGATAGGTGTCTATATCACCATAAGTGAGGTCGGGGTCTACTTTGTAGTTGTCGAATGATCCGGTATAGTCCAATGCGGGCGACCATCTCAGACGAACCTTGCCCAGTGTGGTTTGTGTGGTATAGCGGCTTGAGAATGTAGCGCGTTTGTAATTTTCCAGATTGTTGCGCGGATCGGCATAGGCATTCAGCACGTTGGCATCCAGATTGAGTACCTTGTGTTGTGCCGAGTCGAGGGCAAAACCTTTACCCGCTGCTATCATTGTGCTTTTGCTGTCGGCCTTGAAGCGGGCGGTGAGCCGTGTGGGGCGGCGCACTTTGCTTATGTTTACCACTCCGCTGGTCAGGTTGCCGTACATGACCGAGGGAATGCCTCGGATGATTTCCACTTTTTCTATGTCGTCGGTACTAATGGTACGCATGTCCACTCCGCGGTTGGTAATGTTGCGCGAACTTTCAACTCCCCCTGCACTGACTTCAGGCGTGTACTGCAGGTTGGCATCGGTGTTGAGCGGAGCTCCATCGATCAAGAACAACGTTCCGAGCGAATGGGTGGCATAGTCGGCATTGTTGCTTTTGCCGGCATTGGCGTTGAGAGCCCCAGTTTCACGTAGGGTAATGGTGCCGGCAGCCGTCAGGTTCGGGTCTTGTGCCATGCCACCGGGCAACAGTTCCATGAGGTCGGCTATGCTGGTGGGTTGCAGATGTTGCATGGCTTCACGAGCTATGACCGAACTAGAACTCAGTCCGCGCGACTCGGTAGCCTTAACTTCCACTTCGCGCAATATTTGTACCTGACCATCAAGTCGCAATGTGAGTGCGGTGTCTCCATGCAGGGCGATGAACGATGCAGATGGCTTGTATGACAAGTGGGTTACATACAACTCATATTCACCTTGAGGTAGATGTACGACAGCATCGCCTTGCAGGTCGGAAATGGTACCGTAGACCTTGCGACTTGCGGTTTCTTGCACACAGATGGCCGCATCGGTCACGGCCTTACCGTTATGCCGGTCTTGCAGATGCACACGCAAGGTTACCGCCGCTGTTTCGCTAGCCCACGTTACGGACCACATACCGCAACCGGCTATCAATATGTAAAGCAGTATTTTTTTCACGCTGCAAAATTACATGGCTGCAATATCTTCTACACTCCCCTCAAATAGGTATTTTTTAGGAAGTAAAATCAGTACATGTAGGTATTGTGCGCATACACTTTCTGAACCTACCTTTGCGGTGAAAAAAAGAGGAATGAGTTTCGCTCTTTTCCACCGGGAAAAAGTACTAAAAACAATGATAATATGAGAAAGAAAATTACTTTAGTGTGTGCGGCCTTGGCCGCAGGTCTGTGCGTGGCGCAGGCGGAAATGAAATTCAACGGCTTTTCCATGTTGGACTCGCCTAGTCAATCAACCGTACAAACTTTAAAATCTTCGGGAAATAACATTTACACTTTCGCCAACTTTGGCACATCTACAGAAGATGGTACAACAGCTTCTTTTTTAAACGGAACATTTATAGGTTCTGATTATACAAAAACAAACCCAAGTTCCTACAATAGAAATATTTTATTAGTAAAGCATGATGCAGATGGAAATATACTATGGAATATGACTACTACCCGGGGTGACTTTGATGCAGCTAAGTCAAATTTCGTACCTACCGCTGACGGTGGTGCATTACTTGCGCTTCATTCTCGTACCACAGGAAAAAATGAATTCAATGATGACGTTATATTTCAAGCTGAAAATTCTGATGGAACAAAAAAACAAGTAACATTTAAATGTTCATTTTGGGTACAACAACCCGTATTTGCAAAAATAGACAACAAAGGGGATGTTGAATGGACGAAACTGGCCTATTGTGACACTACCGCACGTCCTAATGCAAAATACTATGATTATGGTACACCTGATGCATTCGATTTGTATGATGTGGCAGTGGACCAATCCGGTTGTTATTATATAGTAGGACGACAGAAAGCTGATATCGTGATTGATGGAGTTACCATACCTTCTCATAACAACTCTGAGTGGGATGGGGATTCACAGGATGCAATTGGGAATGCTTTTATCTTGAAACTCGATGAGCAAGGTGATTATGTGAAGCACATTACAAGTACAGGCAATGCTACACAAGACCAATTTAAGACAGCAAAGATTCATAATGGAAAACTATATGTAGCAGGGATTTACAGTGGAAAAAATGCAAACATAGGTTTAGGAAGTAAAGAGATAACTCCCGCCAGCGAAACCGGCATGTGGGCTGCCTGCCTTGACCTTGACCTTACCACTGTTGAGTGGGTGACGGGTATACCCGGTGTGGATAGGACGGTTTCCTCATCGGGAAAGAATAGCATACAACTGGAAACGATGGACTTCAATACGGCAGGCGACCGTTTTTACTTGGGCGGAGGTGTGCAAGGTGACATCATTGTGAATGCCGAAAAGACCGTGACGGGCGGAAAAATGTACAATGCATTTGTCGTTGAAGTGGCTGTGGCCGATGGAAACGTGCTCAACGGAGTAATAGCTCAGTCTAAATCTATAGGCAAATCATATGGTATAGTGGCCAACAGTGACAGCATATACGTGCAGGGCTATGACTGGGGGCGTAGCAACGGCGGACAAATCTACCTCGACTCATACGACCTCAATCTCAATCCCGTACATCAGTACGCTTTGGCCAACAACAAAAGCATGCCTACCGCATGGGGTTGTGCGGTGGTAGCTGACAAGATGGTGGCCGCCTTCCGTGGCCGTTATGAGTTCACCTTCCCCGGCACGGACGAGACTTATAACAAAGATTATTTTCAAGGAGGTTTGTTGTTCCTCGAATTCCCCGGTTATGATTTCGATGAGAGCAACGGTGGTGGTACCGGAACAGGCGTGCAGAACCCTTCGGCTGACAACCTCATGAACGTTTATAGCTATGATGGACTGCTGACAGTAACCGGAGTGGCCGGGAAGGAAGTGTCGGTGTATAACGTAGCTGGCGTATGCGTGGCACGCTTCATCGCCATGACTGATGCGGAAACGATAGGTCTTGATACAGGTCTGTATATAGTGAAAGCCGGATCCGATTGTGCGAAAGTTCAGGTGAGATAGAAAAAATACCGGCCGGCGGTACACCGTCCGTTTGTGGGGTGAGCGAGACTGGCCTTGGTCTGAAAGAAAAGGGGGTGTGCCAACGGATGAAACGTGGCGCAGCTCCTTTTTTTCAGTTCCTTCGTTTCATATGTTAACTTAACGAGTAGGGATGATGGGGTGCGTGTAGGACGTACTCCGGTGAGTTCGCAAGTGATTTGAAACAACAACGGTACTTTTTTAAATTAGAGGGAATGTAAAAAAAAGTATTGTTTGTAAGGCTTTTCAGACCGTCTGCTGGAAGGGAATTAGCCGAGCACCAGTTCATAATCCACCACGTCGAGCCATTGGCCGAATTTGAAGCCTACCTGGCTGAAGTGGGATGCCTGGCGGAACCCGAGCCGTTCGTGCAGGCGGCGGCTTGTGGTGTTGTCGGCGGTGATGCAGGCTATGAGTGTGTGCAGGCCTTGTTGCCGGCAGGCTTCTACAAGAGCCTGCATCAGCTGGCGGCCGATGCCTTTTCCCGTATGTGCCGGCGACAGATAGATGGTGGTCTCGGCCGTGTGCCGGTAGGCCGGCCGTTCTTTCCAGGCATGGACATAGCAGTAGCCTGCCACTTCGCCTTGTTCTTCGTACACCAGATAGGGATATTCGGCAGCAATGGCCGTGATGCGCCGGCGCATGTCGTCGCAGCTCAAGGCTTTTTCTTCGAAGCTGATGGTGGTGTGCAGTACGTATTCGTTGTATATGGCGGCGATGGCTTCCGCATCGTTGGGGGTTACGGGTCTTATCATGTTCTTGTTGCAGCAGTGAATGAATGTTTTTATTGTCGTGTCTTATCCTTTTGACACAACTTCAAAGAAAAAAGGAATTGCCACACGGGCAATTCCTTTTTTTGTATATGTAATGCACGTTGTTGTCATTACAGTTTCGGACCGGCAGCAACCAATGCTTTTCCGGCTTCGTTTCCGGTGAACTTTTCGAAGTTCTTGATGAAACGTCCGGCCAGGTCTTTGGCTTTTTCTTCCCATTTGCAAGCACAGTCGTAAGTGTCGCGCGGGTCGAGGATTTTCGGGTCAACACCCGGCAATTCCGTAGGAACGACGAAGTCGAAGAACGGAATGGTCTTGGTCGGAGCCTTGTCGATAGAACCGTCGAGGATAGCGTCGATGATACCGCGTGTATCGCGAATAGAGATACGTTTGCCGGTACCGTTCCATCCGGTGTTCACCAAGTAAGCCTTGGCACCTACCTTTTCCATTTTCTTAACCAGTTCTTCCGCATATTTTGTCGGGTGCAAGCTCAAGAATGCTGCGCCGAAGCAAGCCGAGAAAGTAGGAGTCGGTTCAGTGATTCCGCGTTCCGTACCGGCCAGTTTGGCGGTGAAACCAGACAGGAAGTAGTATTTGGCCTGTTCGGCGTTCAGGATAGAAACCGGAGGCAATACACCGAATGCGTCGGCAGACAGGAAGATAACCTGATGAGCGTGCGGGCCTTTTGAAACCGGTTTCACAATGTTGTTGATGTGATAGATCGGGTAAGACACGCGGGTGTTTTCAGTTACGCTCTTGTCGGCGAAGTCGATTTTGCCGTTTTCGTCAACCGTAACGTTTTCGAGGAGGGCGTCGCGTTTGATGGCGTTGTAGATATCGGGTTCGCTATCTTTGTCGAGGTTGATAACCTTGGCATAGCAACCGCCTTCGTAGTTGAACACACCTTCGTCGTCCCATCCGTGTTCGTCGTCACCGATAAGCAGACGTTTCGGGTCGGTTGACAAAGTGGTCTTTCCTGTTCCTGACAAACCGAAGAAGATAGCCGAGTCGGTACCTTCCATGTTGGTGTTGGCCGAGCAGTGCATGGAAGCGATGCCGCGCAGCGGGTTCAGGTAGTTCATGATAGAGAAGATACCTTTCTTCATTTCACCGCCGTACCATGTGTTGAGGATAACCTGTTCTTTGGTTTTCAAGTTGAAAACAGTAGCGGTTTCTGAGTTCAGACCGAGTTCTTTGTAGTTGTCAACTTTTGCTTTGGCAGCGTTGAACGATACGAAGTCGGGTTCGCCGTAGTTTTCCAGTTCTTCAGCTGTCGGACGGATGAACATGTTGGTCACGAAGTGAGCCTGCCATGCCACTTCCATGATGAAGCGTACTTTCAGACGGGTAGCTTCGTTGGCGCCGCAGAATGTGTCGACAACGAACAGACGTTTGCCTGACAGTTCTTTTACGGCTTTGGCTTTCAAGTCGGCCCATGCTTCTTCCGAGCAGGGTTTGTTGTCGTTCTTATATGCATCGGAGGTCCACCATACCGTGTCCTTGCTGGCTTCGTTCATAACAAAGAATTTGTCCTTGGGTGAACGGCCCGTGTAGATACCGGTCATTACGTTTACGGCACCGAGTTCAGTTACCTGACCTTTTTCGTAACCTTCCAGCGATGGTTTTGTTTCTTCTGCAAACAAAACATCATAAGACGGATTGTGGAGGATTTCTTTTACATCCTGGATTCCGTACTTGCTTAAATCTAAATTTGCCATGTTTTAATTAATTAAATGTTCTATATCTGATTTTATTATCTCTCGCTTTTTGGTGTTGGATTAAAAAAAAGAGGTTATGCCTTGCGCCTGCACATGCATCCGGTGGAAGTGAAAAATGGCGGACGCTTGTCTTTCAGGCGCAAAAGTAGTATTTTTTTTCGGTGTGCAAAAGTAATTAAAGAAATTTTTCTTTAATGGGTTTTGCCGCCGTTTTCATTACCCTTTCTTAACGATTGTCTGCCCGTTCCGAAAACAAGCCGCATATTGATGATATAACAATCCGCAATGCCGTTTGTTCACCGTTTGTTGTGTTTTTAGAACCGGAATCCTTAAAAATACTTCAAAAAACACGCTGCCAGACGGCAGGGTAACAATAAAAGTTGTACTTTTGGCATTCAACTGCATTGTACGCTGCGGTTTGCCATGCATTCCGTTGGTCCGTGGAATATCGTCTATCAAGTCAATGAAGAGAAGAATATGAAGATAAAAGTAGTGAACCGTTCGAAGCATGCCTTGCCCGAATATGCCACCCCCTTGTCGGCCGGGCTCGATTTGCGTGCCAACCTGGATGAACCGGTTGTGTTGGGCCCGCTGGAACGCCGCCTCATACCCACCGGACTGTTTATCGAACTGCCCGAAGGATACGAGGCGCAGATACGTCCCCGCAGTGGTCTGGCCATCAAACACGGCATATCGCTGGTCAACTCGCCGGGCACGATTGATGCCGATTATCGGGGAGAAATAGGGGTTATTGTAATCAATCTGTCGAATGAACCGTTTACGGTGAATGATGGTGAACGCATTTGCCAAATGGTGATTGCTCGGCATGAACGTGCCGAATGGGTGGAGACCGACAGCCTGACCGACACCGAACGGGGAGCCGGCGGTTTCGGACACACGGGAAAGAAATAGGGAAACATGCTATAGGTAGATTCCATAAATGATTCGGCATGGAAGAAGTTTACACGATGGGCTTCCTCCGTTACTTCATGTCGGGGCATGCTGGAATTACTTGTCGGCCCTTCAATGTCCGAGTGCTCCCAGTACTATGCGGGTAGTACTGCAGTACTACCCGCATAGTACTCCGGTATTTTCAGCATAATACTCCAGTACTATCAGTGTAGTACTCCGGTACTGTAAATGGTATAATGTTCCAATACTGTCAGTGTCGTGCTCTTGTGTACAATCAATATCGCAAATAAATCAATTATAGAATAATCTGCCAAATGAAGAAATACGTGCTTTTTATGCTGTTGGCGGCTGTGGTGTCGTCCTGTTCTTCGCTGAAACGGGCGCGGGGTGCCGGTGAAATGACAGGAACCGGCCTGACCGAGTCGGAGGAGAAACAGTTCTTCTATTATTATTATGAAGCCGTGCGTTTGCGCGACCAGGGATTGTATGACCAGGCCATGGATGCGTTTCTGCTTTGCTATGCCATCGACTCGCTCGATGCCGGTTTGAATTCGGACCTGGGTTTGCTCTATGCCTCTATAGGCATGGCTGACCGGTCGGAGGCCCTGCTTGCCAAGGCCGTGGAGTTGCAGCCGAAGAACTGGTGGTATAATCTGCGTCTGATAAACCTGCTGGCCGAGCGCAAAAAGTTTGACCGTGCCGTGCAGCTGGCGGTGGCTTTGCAGAAGAACTATCCGCACAAGGAGGATGTGTATTACATGCTTGCCTCGCTTTATGCTCAGTTGGGCGAAACCTCGAAAGCGGTTGATGCCTACAATGTGATGGAACGGATGGTGGGCATTAACGAGACGCTCTCGCTGGAAAAATTCCGCCTGTATGCACGGGCCAAGCAGAACAAGAAAGCGGTGGCCGAGATAGACCGGCTGGTGGAGGCCTTCCCTTCCGAAACGCGCTACAAAGTGTTGCGTGGCGACATTTACATGCAGCAGCAACAGCCCGACATGGCTCTTGCCGTGTACGAGAGCGTGCTGGCCGAAGACCCGCGCAACCCGTATGTGTACATTTCACTGTCCGAATACTACAACGCGCAGTCGCAGCCCGACAAGGCCATGGAGATGATAGTGAACGCACTGCGCAACGAACAGCTTGATGTGGACACAAAAATGGGTATCCTCGGCAAGTACATAGAAAACCTGCTGGCCGACAAAAAGAAGATAGACGAAACGGAAGAACTTTTCAAGATGCTCGTCGAGTATTATCCGCTCGAAGAACAGGTACATGCCTATTATGCCACGTTCCTGCAATATCAGGGACGCAAGGAGGAAATGCTCGATGAACTCGAAACATTGCTCTATATCAATCCGGCAAACGAAGGGGCCTGGGTGCAACGCTTGCAGGTGTACATGACCGACAAGGACTGGAACCGGGTGGTGGAAACCGCTACGAAAGCCCTGGAATCGTTGCCCGAAGCGCCCAGCCTTTATTTCTACAAATCGGTGGCTTTGGTCCAGCTGAAAGAGTATGAAAAGGCATTGGACACGGCCACGGAGGCCATCGCCCTTTTCGAGTCGGGAAAGGCGGACAACAAGGCCTTGCAAAGCGATTTCTATTCGCAGGTGGGCGACCTGTACTTCAACCTGAACGACAAGGCCAAGGCGTTCGAGGCTTACGAAAATGCGTTGAAGTTCAATCCGGGAAACGTGTACACGATGAACAACTATGCCTACTACCTTTCGCTCGAAGGCGAAAACCTGCGCCGGGCCGAGCGTTTGAGCGCACAGACGGTGGAGGCCGAACCGAAAAACAGCACCTTCCTCGACACGTACGCATGGATATTGTACAAGCAGAAAAGCTACTCGCTGGCCAAGTTTTACATAGAACGGGCCATAGACAACATGAACAAGGAGGAGGACAACTCGGTGCTGTTTGACCATTGCGGCGACATTCTGTGGGCAAACGGCGAAAAGGAAAAGGCCGTTGAAATGTGGCGGAAGGCACAAGAGGCCGGCATGGACACGGAGGTCTTGCGCAAGAAGATAGCGGAAGCGGGAACACAGGCAGATAGTTCTCCGGCAGCAGAGAAAGAATGAAACCTTGGATGCAATGAATGGAAGGAACATGATGGTCAGGGAAACGGACAGTTTGAGTGAAGCGCGCATTTTTTCCCGGAAGAAAAGGCGTTGGGGTCTGTTGTGCCTGCTTTTCGGATCGCTGGCACTTTCGGCTCAGAATTTTGTGTGGAAAGCGGGAGTACACTCGTTTTTCGACAACGAGGAGTATGCCGGCTCGGCGGTTCAGACACCGCAGACCATGGCGGGGGTGCATCTGGTGCCGCAAGTGGGTGTGGCCTGGAATGGGAAACACCGTGTCTTTGCCGGAGTGGATGCGTTGAAGGAGTTTGGCACGGACCGGGTGCTCGATGCCGCGAGCCTGCTGGCCTATTATGAATATGAAGGGCGTTATTTCGATTTCCGTATGGGGGCCTTTCCCCGCCAGGAGGTGCTGGACCGTTATCCCCGCATGTTTTTTCAGGATTCCATAGCTTATTACCGTCCGGTCATGACGGGTCTTTCATGGGAATATCACCGCAAACACGGCTATGCTCACGTATGGCTTGACTGGACAGGCCGTCAGACAACCGAAAAGCGCGAGACTTTTTTCATTGGCTGGTCGGGCCGCTATAACTTGGGCGTGTTTTACGGACAGCATTTCGGATATATGTATCATTTTGCCAAACGGAAAAATCCGCCGCTACCCGATCCTTTGCATGACAACGGACTGATATGGACTTCGCTCGGTGTGGATTGGGCTTCGAAGACTTCCTTTGAAAAACTGGAGCTGAACGTAGGGTGGAGTGCCGGGGCCGAACGGAACCGCGATGGGGACAACGCCTGGCATGTGGCACACGGCTTGCTCTCGGAACTGAAGGTGGAGTATAAAGGATTAGGATTGTTCAACACCTATTACCGGGGCGGGGCACAGCAACGGTTCTATGCTCAGTACGGCAATGCACTTTATTGGGGCGACTCGTTTTACCGCACGAAAGAATATAACCGCACCGATTTGTATGTGAATTTTTTCAAGACACCGGTTGTCAACGTAAAACTGGTGGTTTCGTTCCATTGGGCCGAACGCAATTTGTATAACGAACAGACATTGTGCGCTTCGTTTGACCTGGACAATCTGCAGAAGAAGAAAGCCCCGCGCTACGAATATATTTGGGATGGTTGGTTCAAGCCGGCTTCATCCCGTTCCGAAGGTGGATTGTGAGGATAAGGTGGTTTGTAAAAGAAAATGGTATGGTTGGTGTTTGATAATGATATGAAAAAGATAAACCTGAGTGCATTTGGAACTTCCCTCTCGGCGAAAGTGTTGGGGGATATGATTCGAGGAAATATATTCATTCAACTCATCAGGCGGCTGTTGGTCGTCTTTCTGCTGTATCAGCTGTGCCGGCTGGTATTTCTTGCCTATAACTATGACTTCTACCGTGAGCGTACGTTTGAGGAACTGGTCCGTATATTTCTGGGCGGGTTGAAGTTTGATACCACAGCCATATTCTATTTGAACAGCGTGTACATGCTCATGATGCTTCTGCCGTTCAAGTTCCGTTACAATCGCGTGTATCAGACGGTGGGCAAGTACATTTACTTTGTCATGAACGGTGTGGGGCTGGCAGCCAATTGTGCCGATACGGTCTATTTCAGGTTTACCTTGCAGCGTACCACCTTCAGCGTGTTTCGCGAGTTCGGCAACGAAGACAATCTGATGGGGATTTTTGCCGAAGCCATGCTCACCAACTGGTATCTGGTGTTGTTTTTCCTGGCTCTTATGGTTGTGCTGGTGTTGGGCTATGGGCGTAGACTGCCTGAACGTTCTGTCGTTCAGTTCCGTTCCAATGTGTTGTATTATCCCGTTTCCACCGGTGTTTTTTTAGTTTCTGTATGGCTTACGGTGATAGGCATACGCGGCGGCTTCGGCATGAGCACACGTCCCATCAGCCTGAATGACGCGGCACAGTATGTGAAGCAGCCCATCGATGTTCCGCTGGTGCTGAACACGCCGTTTTCTTTTCTGCGTTCCATGGAGTATTTCAATCTGCCTCGGCTGGTCTATTTTCAGGATACGGCTGTGCTCGACAGCATATATACGCCGGTGCATGTGCCGCCCGACACGTTGCAGCCCAGGCCGATGAATGTGGTGGTTATGATAATGGAAAGTTTCGGCAAGGAGCATGTTGGGTTTTACAACAGACAGCTCGAAGGAGGAACCTATCGGGGCTATACGCCGTTTCTCGATTCGTTGGCGGCCGAAGGTCTGACCTTTACGTCCTCTTATGCCAATGGAAGGAAATCGATTGATGCGCTGGCGTCGGTCATGTTGAGTGTACCTGCCATCCCGACTCCCTATGTGCTTTCGCCTTATTTCAATAACCGCATTTGCGCCTTGCCCTGTCTGTTGCGGGCCGATGGGTATGAAACGGCCTTCTTCTGTGGACAGCCCAACAGCGGTATGGGTTTTCAAGCCTTTTGCAACTTGTTGGGATTTGAACATTTCTTCGGCATGAACGAGTATGGTGACCGACGCGATTTCGATGGCTTCTGGGGCATTTGGGATGAGGAGTTTCTGCAGTATATGGCCGGTGAAATCGGGAATTTGCAGGAACCGTTTCTTGCTTCCGTTTTTACGCTTTCATCCCACCATCCGTTTAATGTGCCCGAGCGTTATCGGGATACTTTTCCTGATGGAGTCATACCGTTGCATAAAACGATACGTTACTCGGACTATGCCATCCGGCGTTTCTTCAGCACCGCATCGGAACAGCCGTGGTTCGACAACACCCTGTTTGTCTTGGTAGCCGACCACATCAACGGCACTGTACATGAAGAGTACAACAACCCTGCCGACCAGTTTGCCGTACCGGTCATTTTCTACAAACCCGATGGCAGCCTCAAGGAATACCGCACGGGAGTGGCCCAGCAGAACGATATCATGCCTACGGTGTTGGGCTATCTGAACTATAACAAACCTTATTTGGCCTTCGGTTTTGATTTGAACAAGAATCTTGATAACTTTGCCGTTAATTACAACAACGGTACCTATCAGTTGTATGCCGGGAACTACCTGCTTCATTTTGATGGAAACAAGACCACCGGGCTGTATGAACTGCATACCGACATGTCGCGCAATCTGATGGATGAACAACCGGAAACGGTTGCCGCGCTGGAACGTAAGATAAAAGCCTATCTGCAACAGTACACAGGCCGGATGATAGACGACAGGCTGACTGTGAACGATGGAAAATAGCGGGGAGCGGACACGGAACCGCAGGTAGTGGCATGTTCGATTGTTCACCGTGACGAATGAAACTTGAAATAGAAGAAAATGAGAAAAGCAAACGTATTTATCCTTTTCGTTCTCATTCTTATGGCATTGCTGCCTTCGTGTAAGGGAACGCGCTCGCTGGAGCGGGGCGAGCAGCCCGCTTCGTTTCGCCATTGGGTGAAACTGATGCAGCAGCATGAATCGTCGTTTGTGTCGATGAATGCGAGCCGTATTTCCGTGAAGGCAGGGATGGGGGAAAAAGAACTGAATGTGTCGGCCAGCCTCAGAATGCGGACCGACTCGGCCATTGTGTTGTCGGTCATTCCTTTCATGGGAATTGAAATGTACACGTTGGAATTGTATCCTGACCGCTGGATGCTGTACGACAAGGTAAACCGTGTGTACTATACCGACACGTACGAGTATTTCAACCTGAAATGGGGTGTGAAAGTTGATTTCGATTCCTTTCAGTCGCTTTTTTCTACCCGTTTCTTTTCCAACGGCACAAAAGGCATGAATGCACAGAATTGGAAATATACACCGATGGAATCGGGGAAAAACAAGATAGAACGGACCGAAGGCGCATTTCGTCAATCGTTGACGGCCTATGCCGACCATACTGTTGAACAGGTGGTGTGGAGCGACCGTGATGAACACTTTGCCTTGATGGCCACTTACAGGGATTATGCCGTTAACCGGGGAGTGAACTACCCCAAAAATATTCTGCTTGAATGTTTGGCCGATGGTGCCGCTCTGTTACGGCTCGACATGAAAGTGGAGAAAGTCAGTTTCAACACCGATTTCCGTTTGAACCCCGCCAACCCTGAACGATACAAAAGAGCTTCTTTGGACCAGTTGCTGCCATGAACCGGCTAACCGATAACCAACGACGTATGACAAAAAGGATGAAACCGATTTTACACATAATGATTCTTCCGTTTTTCCTGCTGACGGTTGTGTCTGCCTCCGGACAGACGGTCAAACAGCTGGAGAACGAGCGTAAGGCCACACTCAAGAAAATGGAGGCCACCAACAAAATGTTGGATGAAACCCAAAAGTCGCAAAAGAGTTCGCTCAACAAGCTCAATTTGCTGAGTGCGAACATACGCGAGCGGAAGTCACTCATCAACACCATCAACCGCGAGGTCAACAAACTGGACGATGAAATAAAAAGTCTCAACACACAGCAACGCGAACTGGAAGAAAGACTTGAAATTGTCAAGGCCGATTATGCCCGTCTGGTGCAGGAAAGCTACATCAACCGCAATGTCTATAACAAACTTATGTTCGTGCTTTCGGCCGAATCGTTCAATCAGTCCTTGCGCCGTTTGCGCTATCTGCAGGAGTATTCCTCTTACCGCAAGGAGCAGGCAAAGGAAATAGAACGCATCACCGGCGAAATGGCCGAAAAGAACCGTACCATCGAACAGCACCGGCTTACGCGGCTCAGTGTGTTGCAGCAGAAAGAGGCTGAAGCCAAAAAACTGGCACGCGACCAGCAACGCGAAAACCGCATGCTGGCCGACCTGAAGAAAAAGGAGAAAAACCTTCGTTCGGAACTGGCCACACAACAGAAAAAGGCCGCACAACTTGATGCCCGGATTGAGAAGATAATTGCCGATGAAATCAGAAAAAACGAGGAAAAGAAGAAAAAGGAACGGCCCAAATCGGAACAGAACAAACCTGCCCCTACAGGAGTCAACGCATTGGAAAGGGATGAAAAACTGGTGAACGGCAATTTCGAGGCCAACAAGGGAAGGTTGCCCTGGCCTACCGAAGGCGGAGTCATTACCGGTAAGTTCGGCGTACAGCCTCACCCTGTGCTGAAAACCGTTACCACCAACAACAAGGGCATCTACATACAGACCAAGGCCGGTTCGGTGGCCCGTTCGGTGTTCGACGGGGTGGTGACCCAATGTTTTGCCATCCCGGGCAACAACAATGCCGTGATAGTGAAACACGGTGTGTATCGCACCGTTTATGCCAACCTTACCGAGATTTATGTGAGGGAAGGCGACAAACTGAAGCCGAAACAGCGCATAGGCAAAATATACACTGACGACGAAAACGACAACAAGACCGAACTCTACTTCCAGTTGTGGAAGGAGAAGACTCTGCTCAATCCGCAGCCCTGGTTGGCGAAGTAAGTCGAAAGTGTTGAGTGACTAGTGACAAGTTAACGGTTGACAGTTAATCGTTAAACATTAACTACGGGGCAATCCGAATGGTCTACCCGCTATTCGCTCCCCGCTATCCGCTACTTGACATTAAATATGAATCATTAACGACGCTTCCCGCTCCTGACTATGGAAATATTCATTGAAAACCTCGCCCATTTCTCACACGGCATGCTGCTGTGCTTTTTCCTGCTGGCCAGTTTTGACTTGCGGCACCAGCGCAAGCAGACACGGCTGCTCCGTTTTCTGTTTTGGGAAATGGTGTTTTGGGTTTTTATTGAATTGAAAGATCTGCTCTACCTGTACGACCCGTGGTGGGACGATGCATCCATCTACACCATCAATCTGACCATCGACATGTGGACCGTACCGGCGGCCATGCTCCTTATGTTTGAGGTGTTGTCGCCCGGTTGGATTCGTACGTGGCGCATTGTGTGCATGATGGCCTTATCCGTTCTTTTTTCGCTGCTGTTCATTCTCACGCGCGATATGCGTGTATTTTATTTGCTCATCGCTTATTCCATTTTGCTGGGCACTTTTTCATTGGTTCTTATATGGGTGGCGTCAAGACGTTACGACCGTTTTGTTATACGTAATTACTCTTCGGTTGAGAACATCAGTGTGGCATGGATGCGCGTGTTCATCACCATGCTCTATATCGACTTGCTCATATGGACGATGATTTCTTTGTCCGACTCTTATTTGAATGATGTAATCTACTATCTTTCGACTTTGGTGCTGTGGTGTTTCATTTATTACAATACGCGCGCTCACCGTGTCATTGATGTGCCTCCGTTGCTTGGGCTTTTCAGTTCGGCAGATGAAGAAAAGTCCGATGGCTGGGATGATGCTGCCAATGAAAACTGGACGGAAAAAGAAGATAAGAATTACTCTGCCTTGCTTGAACACTGCATGACCGTCGAGAAACTTTACCTCAATCCCGACCTGACACTTGCCGAAGTGGCGGCTTCGATAGGCAGCAACCGCACCTATCTGTCACAGTACATCAACAATACGCTGAACACCACGTTCTATGAATACGTCAACGGGTATCGGGTGCGCGAAGCGACCTATCTGCTCGCAAACAGGCCGGAACAGCCTCTGCATGAGATAGCAGAAGCCTGCGGCTTCAATTCAATCTCCACTTTCCGCCGCTCGTTCAAGAAGGAAAAGGGAGTCACTCCTTCCGAATATCGTACACAAAACCGTTGACGGTTCCGTGGCAGCCGGCTTTTCGACCGCAACTTGCACGTTACAGGCAGCTGGCAGGTCGTGCGTCAGCTTTCTCTCTCTTCGTCATCTGGTTTCGGATGTACAAAATGAAAAATCAACCTATGTCCTTGAATACAAACATGGTCCAGACCGTGCGGGTCTGACAGCATGAGCCCGGGACAAAGACGCCGGCGTATAGCTTCCTGCGGAAAAGAAATAATGCCGTCGGCCCAGACCAATGATGTCGTGTTTTTATGCCGCCGATGTTATCGTCCCACGTCCGTGGTACACGCGTCCCACACTCGTGGTACACGTGTCCCATATATGTGGTACACGTGTCTCACATACGTGGGACGATAACATTGAAAGGGAAAAACCAGGGAAAACGTGTCATTTAACGAATAAGGTTGACTTAAAATATCTTAATGCATAAAAGAGGTTGACTCAGATTTGACTTATGTTTATATTGGGTTGACTCGTTTGTCAACTATTCACTTGTCGGGTTGACTTTTCTGTTTGTCCGTACAA
>CASEAJ010000041.1 GCA_949285425.1 uncultured Porphyromonadaceae bacterium | reverse complement strand
GAGGTTCTGTCATGTTCCGGCGATGCCGTGCAAGTATGGAACAAGCCTGAAAGGCTTGCAGCTTATAGCATAGGGCATCGCCCTATGAATGAGTTTATGATAAAAAACCGCAAGCCCCAACGGGGCGTGAGCCACTGCATCTAAAATGAATAAAAACCGGAACATGAAACTGAACACCCTAATAAAATATCAATTTCATACGGCCCACGTGATGAAATCAAAAAGCACATAAGAAATGATGAAAGACGAGAGTTTGACCCAGTACGGTGAAGATAATACTGCAGTACCATACAATATCGTGCGGACGATACTCCAGTACTATGCTTACGGTACTTCAGTACTATGCGGAAAGTACTCCGGTACTATGCGGAAAGTACTCCAGTACTATGCGGAGAGTACTCCGGTATCGTGCCGAGAGTACGGAATTGGTACGGCGGGGAAATTTGCCGCAGATGCAAAAAAAACGACCGTCCGCACCTTCCGCTTTTGGAAACGGTGCGGACGGTCTACCCATCCTTGACAGAAAAAATGTATCTTATCGGACTGACAGCTTGTAGGCTTTGCCGCCTACGGTCAGCACATACATGCCCGGTGCAGGCACTGACAGTTCCGTGTAGGATTCCTGGCTCGTGCGCGTGTCGAGGTGACGGCCTATCATGTCATACAGACTGACGGAGGTACCGGCCGGCATGTCATACACATGCACCGTGCGGCCGGAAACATAGAACCGCGGAGCAACAGAACGGACTGTTTCGTCCATGCCGACCGTTGTACCCTGTCCGCAAACGGCGTTGAAGGTGAGGTTCTTGATTTCCCATTGTCCCGCCATTTGGTCATCCGACAGGTACTTGAAGGCAAAGCGTACATTGTCGGTGAGGTAGGTGTCGGGTATCTGTATCACAGGAGTCACCCAGGTCCAGTTGGTACCGGCAGGCATGGTGCCGATGGCAAGCTGCGTCCACTGCGTGGTGGCCGGGTCACCGGTGTAGGCGGACGTAATCCACAGCGTGTGGTTGGCGGCCAGCCGCGCGGCATCTTGGCAATAATTGATGACGTGCGTGAAGGTGAGCGTGGCCGCCTGCTTGCCGGCCAGGTCGAAGGCGGGCGACACGAGCCAGTCCTCGTTCGGGTAGCGCGTGCCGCTGCGGTAGCCGTTCATGGTGACGTAGTCGCTGCCGGCGGGGTTGTACCAGTTTTGGTAGCCCAGCTTGTCCACCGCCGTGAAGCCGTCGAGCGACTGGTTGAACGTGGCCGTGAACGCCAGGTCCTCGCAGGGGGCTTCGACGCATTCGCCGCTGCCGTCGATGTAATACAGGCAATGCCGCTTGTCGCCCCACAGGTACTGTTCAAGCCCCGGCAGGTCCACGAAGGGGTTGCGGTTGCCCTGCACGGAATAAATGCCGTTGTTGCGGATACGTTCCTTGTCCGACACGGGGTCTTGCGCGGCCCAGTCCATGAAAAGCGTACGCCCGAAGTCGGTGAAGCCGGTTGTGCCGTTCTCATACGTGAACACGACACCTCCTGCATCGGCATAGCGCGACACGGTGAAATCGAGACCGGCATAGCACGTGGCCATGTAGAAATAGATACGGGCCAGGTCGCCCTTGTATTCATCCACCGGCTCGAATGCACTGAGGCTGTAGCCGGGATAGGAACTGTTGCCCACCTTGCTGCCGTTTTCCGAAGTCTGGGTCGGACTGGCCACTTCGCTGTAGGGATAAGCCCCGCGCATGGCATTGACCACCGTATTGGTAGGAATGACATGCACCACATCGGAATAGGCATCGAGCGGATTGCTGTTGTCGTGTCCCCACCACGACTTGGGCAGGGCGTGCTCGCGGTTAAGGGTGGCTTTGGCCTCGGCCGTGCCGTAATTGTCAGCCGCCTGTCCCCAGCGGGTGCGATAATCGGAATACATGTCCCAAATGCCGTTTTCAAGCACATAACCGTCCGGGTCTCTTTCTTCCCACCAGTCGGTCACGGTGTACACGGTAGGCAGGTCGTAGTAATCCACCACCTGCTTCTGTTCATTCAAAATCCGGTTCAGTTCGTCGTGCAGGCCGTCACCGGACAGTCCTTCGAGCGAGGCATAATAAAGATGATGGTCGGTGTCATCGGCATCGACGGCAAACATTTTCGCACCCGGCAGATTGCTGGCCGTGTACCACAGCTTTTCGCCGTAACCGGGCAAAGGCAACCATTCGGTGTAGACACCTTCCTCAAACTGGGAGCGCAGGCGGAATCCGATGATACTGTCGTTGTCCACCTTGCGATGGGCGGCGGAAGGCATCTGCACACTGAACTCATAATACTGTTCAAGGTTGCATTCTGAACCGTAACTGCTGACATACGACAGTTCTTCATCGTTCAAAGGTTTCCACTGGTTGTCTTCCCAATGAGCATAATCCACCGATACCTGCGAAGCCCAGGCTTCACTGTGTCCGTAGAAATTGACCTGTGCAGGAATCTGTTCCACAATGGTGAGGTGCAGCGTGACAATGCTGTCGCACCCGGCAGCATTGAGCAAGGTTTTCGAATAGTCGCCCGACTCGTCGTAGAATTCATAAAAATCTCTCCAATAGTACCCATCTCCTTCATTCTTGCGGTAAAACGTTTCGTAAATGTCGCCATAAGTGGTTACGCACTCTTTCACCTCAATGGTCTTCGGCTGGCTCCATGTAATGTTGCCGTCGCCCGCACAGTCCGACCCGACGCGATACGTATAACTGCCTTCGGGCAAGCCCTCGTCGATATAAAAATACCACCCGAAACGGCTCTCGCCAATGATTTCGCCGTTGCGTTCTATCTTATGCGTCAGGGTTTCCTGGGTGAAATACAGATAAACATCGTCACCCGACACGGATGAATTGTCTCCTATGACAGGCGCGCCACCCCGGCAAGTGGCGTAAACCGGAACGGAGTCGGACTTGGCACTTTCCACCACACCGTTGCCAAAATCATACAAGGCCGCCATGCTTATCCACATGCTGTCGCCGGGGATGACGGTTGTATATATGCCCGTATAAGGAATGCCATATTCATCGAGCCCCACTTCATAACGGCTTTCGCCATACGTCTTGGACCGCTGATACAGCACATATCCCGTAGCGCAACTGACCGGATTTACAGAAGCGAGTATATAGTAAGGATTCCCCGGTTCGTTGGGATATTCAGCCCACCCGGCTGAAAGCTGCGGAATTACAGCTTCCGATTGCGCTTCCACCTGCACGCTCGTCCTTGCGGAGGTGCATTCGGCGGAAGCCACATATTCCACTTCGTAGGTGTAGGTGGCCTTCGTGCTGTTGCAAATGCCGTATGAGGCGCGGGTCTGCGTGGTGCTGCCCAACAGTTCACCATTGCAATAGACATTATAATAAGGGTACTCCGGTGTTTCGCCGCTACGCAAGTTCTTTGCACGCGGTTTCAACCTTTCAACCGGAGCAGGCACAAATTTGCCGTTTTCATCGGTTTTCAAAGCAGGAACCGTCCATGCTGCACGGGCCGCCTGCAACTGACTGGCATCGTCCGACAAAGCAACCGCCGATGTTACATTCCACACCTTCAGCAAGTCGGTTCTTTCCGTCCGGACACTTTTGAGTGTTTGAGTGGTTGCCGCATCCTGGGCTTCTTCCACCTGGGCACGTATCAGCCAGTTACCGGGAATGCCCGACTGGGAAAGGGTTGCCCAACCGTTGCTGTTATACAAATTTCCCTTCGCGTCAACGGTTGCGCCGTTGTCAACGGCAAACGGATAAACCTCATTCTGCAACTGCCGGCAGTTGTAGCCCACATACAATCTTTTCGTCGGGTCAATGATACCAGGCTCGGTGAGTACTACTTCCGTCCATTCGCCCACCTTGATATCTTTGTTGGGCACTTCCTGCCCGGCAATAATCTGAAGTTTGTCTTCATTGTCGGGCTGATAGACATAGACCCCGTACTCGTTGGCAGTCGTCGTATCGGTAACCACCATGAAGTCGATGCGGACCAGACGGGTGCCATACCCTGCCAGGTCGGCCGGTTCAAACACATGAACCATGGTCGGAGTAGCCCCCGCACCAAGACCCACACCAGCATCGTACACTCCGTTGCTCCAGGTCAGCCAGTCGGGCTGGCCTTCGGGAGCCATCCATGTGAGTTGTGTCACATTGTTTTCATACACCCCTTTCAGGTTACGGGGCGGATTGACACAGGGATTCGTCTGTGCCCAAACAGCCATGCTCCCCATCAGGAAACACGCACATACGATTGTCAAAATCTTGTTTTTTTTCATCATAGTTGCTGTTGGATTTTTATTTTACCTTATCATTATTTTATATGAGTGCCCGGCCACGGTCAGCATGTACATGCCCGAAGTATAGACCGGCAATTCCACGGTGTGTTCAGTGACAGGCACCGATGCCATTATGCGACCGGTTACATCATACAGGACCACCTGTGTACCGGAAGACAAATTGTACATATAAATATTCCGCCCCGAAACAAAAACACCTGGTTTTTCGGCCAGCAAAACCGATTCCACACCCGAAGCGGCGCAAGCGGCCTTGAACGTGAGGTTCTTGATTTCCCAGGCAGAGGCTTTACCATCTTCACACAGATATTTAAATGCAAACACAACATTTTCTTTTCCTTCATACTCGGAAGGGAGCGCAAGGTTTGCGTTTTTCCAGCTCCAGCTGTTGCCGGCAGGATAGTCCGGTATGGTCACCTGCTTCCACGTAGTCGTTGTGGGGTCACCGGTATAAGCATCAGTTACCCACAAAGTGTGATTATTCTTCAGGTTCGGAATATCGGCATAGTTGATGGCATGCTGAAAAGCAAGAGTGGCACGGGTCTTTCCTGTCAGGTCGAATGCAGGCGACACAAGCCAGTCTTCGTTGTCACCACCCAATTTGTATCCATTCATAAGGGCATAGTGATATTGACTGTCGCAATACCAGTCGTTTCCTCCCTTCACGTTCACCGAAGTGAATGCTCCCAAAGACGAGGAGAAAGTTTCCGAATAGTCAATGTCCTCACATGCCCGTTCGGATTCCGGTTCGAGGTTCAATCCTACCAGCACGGGGTTATGGTCAGCATAGCCGTACATATCGTCGGACACCATTTCTCCTCCTATCTTATAGTGATGGCTTTCCTCGGCGTTGATTTGATAGACCGCCGCACCCGTTACCTGCGACACAAGTGAGGTCGAAATCAAAGCATGGTCCATGTTACCTACCTTGTTCTGATAGACATAGCTGAAGCCTTCGGGGTTGTATTCCGCAAGCAGGTTGGTGTAACCCTCATCCTCCAGCATCAGAAGGGGCTTTTCCTTGGCATAAGCATTGAGGTCGCCCATTACAAGCACATCGTCATCAAGCGAGGGGGCGGTGTTCAGGTAGTTGATGAGGTTGCGCATGTTTTCCTCGCGCCTTGCATCGCCATTGTCCGCACCCGATTTGGCTTTGAAGTGATTGATGCTGAAAGCAAATCGACCTCCGTTACTCAGCTGTTCAAATTGCAGCACGTACTGATGGCGGCCATACACATAGTCGCCCGCATCAGGGCGGCCCAATGTACCTACCGGTTTTACTTTAGTGGTGCGGTACACATAACCCGTGCGCCCGGCACCGATTTGTGCAGGCTTCACACCGTCGTCGACTGCGGCATACAAGCCGGGCTGTCCGTAAGCCTCGTTGAGACGGTCGGCAATGAAGTTGACCACAGTCGAAGTGTCCTGCAATTCGCAGAAGGCGTAAATATCGGCATCCATGTTGCGCAAGGCGGCAAGCACCTTGGCGGTTTTCAAGTCGGCTTCTTCCTGTGTTTGTGGTGCCCCATCGCTTTTGAACGCATCCAGAAAAGGAGAAAAAGCCTGTAGATTGGAGGCACACACCACTAACTCGGCCTCGCCCAAGTCGGGACGTTGCGTGGGACGGCCCGGCTGCCAGTCCACATCGGCATAGCTTGACATGCGTATCCGGCATTCACCTTCTACGCGGGCCGTCAATCCGTCGACATACGACCCGATACGTTCCAACAAATACATGTAGTTGCTGCCGTCATCAAAAGTGAGGTGTACCTGGTCGTTCCACAAAGCATCGGAAGCCGCTTCGGCTTCATCGTATGCCGTTGTTCCGGGCGTAGCCACATCCATGGGTTCACGGCGCATATCGGTAAACAGAGCCATATCGGTATAATAACCATCCGCACTGTTGAATCCTCCCAGGTAGAAACGATTTTCAAACGTCACGGTTTTTCCGACATATTTGTCCCAACCTTCTGCAAAATCATCGGGATAGGTCACGCTTACCTGAGCCACCGACATAAATGTCAGCAAACACCCGCAACAGATAATCATCAAGAACTTTTTCATATTGAATCTTTTTTAAACAATTTATAAAGCCATTTTCACACGTTTTCCTCCGATTTCAACGATATAAATGCCACTCTTCTGCAAAGCGATTTCCCGTTCGTAGCCCCGGTAAACCATACGCCCGGTAGGTTCATACACCGTCACTTCCTGGTCGTTGTTTCGTATATACACCGTGCAGTCGGTGCCGTACACTTCGGTTCCATCGTTCCACACGTTGTCGATGCCCGTTGTCTCAGCCTGGAACTCGGCTACCAGCTCCACATCGGCAAACAAAGGAACAATGCGCGGGTTTTCCACGTTTCCATCGCTCCAACGCAGGAATCGGCAGCCTTCCACGGGTTCGGCACGGAAGGTAGCTTCGGCGCAGGTCTGTTCCACACTTACCGTACCCCATTCTTCATTGGAGGAATAACCGGTAGCCGTGTAGGCTATGATTTCGGTGAAAGTCCAGAAATACTTCCATTCATCGGCTGCCTCATAGGCCGGAATGCAACCGCAAGGTATCTGCACATCGGCCGTGATGGGGACATCAAGGAAGCAATACGGAGTGGTTGCGGGCGGTGTGAGGGCATAGCTTTGAATGGTGGTGAGGGCGGTACAGCCGAAAAATGCCATTTCGCCCAAGGTAGCGACACTTGCACCGAGAGCCACCCGGGTCAAACTTGTGCAACCGAAAAATGCTCGGTCGCCCACACTGGTCACTTCGTGCGGAATGGCCACTGAGGTCATGGCCGTGTTGTTCTCGCAAATATAGTCTGGCACGTTGCGCACCGCCTTGCCAAATTCTATTTCCTCCAAGTCTTCGGGAAATATGGAAGCCTCCAGTTCACAGTTTTCGGGAAGCCAGGTCACCCTTTCCAGGGCAAAGCAGTTGGCAAAAGCCCCTTCTCCGATAAAATTCACACTGTCGGGGATGGTGATTACCTTCAAGGCATCATTGCATCCCGAGAATGCGTTTGCACCGATATGCTTCACCGAACGTGGAATGATGACGTATTCCACCGTTTCAAGAGGATAGCAGCCATAAGTCGGAGATGAGTTGCTGGTGTATTCCACATAATAACTTTTGAACGCATTGTCGGCAATGGCGGTCGTCCCCTCACGCAACCGGATGGATGTCTGTCTGTATGAACTTGGACTATAATCTTTTTCCGGAAAAACGAAGCCCATGGCCACCGTGCCGAGGTACTTCATGCCGGACGATTTGTGCCATCCCGTGCCTTCGAAATCGTCCAAAGTCAGTCCATCAAGACTTGAACTGAGACTTTCAATGTCATACAAAGACGAACAATTGTAAAACGTATTATAGCCAATGGCACTGACCCGTTCGCCCAGCACCATGCTTTGCAGGGCTGAACATCCGTAGAACGCACAGTCGCCTAAACTCTGCACGTTGTTGCCTATTACCACCGAAGTGACTTTAACACAATTACGGAAAGCATGTTTACCAATAGCCGTCACTCGATAGGTGTTTGCTTCATACTCCACTTCATCGGGAATGACAACGGCACCGGACGGATAGTCGGTATAGCTTTCACTGCCGGTGGACTGGCTGCCGGTCTGGTTTACCACCGTCACTTCATCGCCCCACGAATAATCGAAATAGAGCGTCTGCCCTTCGTGTACCACAGAAAAATCGTATGCCCATGCCGTCACGGTCGGCAAGAACATTATCAGGAAAAGGATTTGTTTTTTCATAAGCTCTAACCTTTATTGTGTTATACATAAATATATCTACCTATATCTTCCATTCAACACTCGCTATTCTTCCAATCGCCGAAGCGGATACCAGATACATTAGCCTCCTCTTCAGCATTTACCTTGCTCCACAAGATGACACACAACACCGCAAGAAACGCAAACAATACAACTCCCAGTCTCAAACCGTTGACCACGCGCCGTACCTGCCGAAAAAAGACTTCCTTTGCCGATAAAACAGCCGTTTCCATCGATAAATTATCCACTTGTTCCGCCCATTCCGCCAAACGGCCGGCAGACAGGAACGATACCTCGGGAAGCCCGTCGAGCATTTGCCTGAAATCATCGGCCGGCAAGACGCGCGTGTACAAGCCGGGCGACCTGCTTTCCACCTCCTGCTCCAGACGCTCCACAGCGGCTTCCACGCGCCGTTCGCACGCCAATGGGAGGAACGAGAGCAACACTATCAGCACAAAGGCGACACATGCGACCACCACAATCATTTTGTTCATAGACTCATATCTCCATTTTTCCCGGTTCCGGCCACCTTGGCCTCATCTCCCGGTTTGTTCGTTTATATAGACCACCGTTTGCAATGGCTTGCAATCGAGCCTTTGCATCAAAGGCTTCTTCAGTTTCTTCAGCTCCTTGTAGCGTTCGGGGCAGCCCAAGTCGTTCAGCACCACCCGAGCCAAGGCACGTCCGCAAGGAGCCTGCATGTAGTCCGTAAACGTGTCGGGACGCAAACCATCTGCGTTGCGCTGCATGAGCAAATCATATTTCCGCTTCTTGTCGCTCCAAGTAGAGACAATGCGCAACCCGTTGCGCAGGCATACGAGGACAACCACCGCTTGCGGCACGGCCAGCCACAGGCTCACGCACCATAAAGGTACGAGAGCCACCCCTGCGCCCAAAACGAAAAGCAAAAGGGCGTAAGCGTTCAGCCTGAGCCAGCGCGGCACGGTCGTTATTCCCCGTCGTCCGTTCATTGTGCAGCTGATATGGCCTTGTAAAACGCGTCCACTACCTTCTGTGCTTCCGCTTCATTGTCGGTCTTCAGCTGAATGCTGGTACGCTGCGTGAACGATTCATAATACAGGTTGTAGGCCGGGCAGAAAACGAAACAGGTCGTTTCCTTGTAATAGCCCAGTTCCTTCACACTGCTCGGCAGCAGGTATTTCACTTCCTTGTCCGTGTTGAACACATAGCATTTGCGCATTTTGCGCACTTCCACCACCCGTTTGTCCGTAATCACCACAAAACCATCCACCCGGAAACCGAGTATCAGACCAATGATCTTACGTATTTTCCCTATGAACTGTGCCAAAGGATTGGGCGAGGTAGAATAAAGTTCCGCCTCCAATTCGACGATTAACTTTTCATCTTCGTTGAGAATCACTCCCGATTTCAGTTTTTCCATAATAAAGATTTTTTAAAATGCCTACTCTTCGTCGGATTTTCGGCTGACTCCGTTGTATGCGTCCCTACTCCGGATGAACCGAAGTGTTTTTTTCACAATAATTATTTTAAGGCCAAAAATAACCGGATTTGAAAAACACATAGTGTCAATAAAACAAAACTTATGCGTCAACAAAACAAAAAAAATGGGGAGCACTGCGTTTTTAAGGTCGGAAAAAACAGAAAAACATCGATGAAATGGTTGAAAAAACGTTTTTTTGAGCAGATACAGTTCCGAGGGTCCGGAATAAGGGTTTCGTGCACTCGCCGGCATGGAATCGTGCAGCCGGCAGCATAATGTCATCTTGCTTGCACTCAGGGAAAACGCATTATAAAACATGTCGTTTGACGAATAATGCTTGCCACAAAGGGGCTGTCCGCCCCTGCGACCCCGACTTATTTCGCTTCGCACCTTTCCCTACAGTTGGAAAAAGGAAGCAAAAAGAGCCGCCGCTGTGCCCGCTTCGCACGGGAAAAACCGACCTTGCGAAGCCTGAATGCCTGAACTCGCTGCGCTACAGTAGGCCTTCGGGCGGCTTCTACCGGCCGATTTTCCGGCTCACCGGACAAGGCGGGGAAAAATGTACCTATATTGAGCCCCTTAGCCTAAAAGTTCACTTGAGAAACTTTTACGTCTGTTTCTCTTGAGCGTTCATTATCGCTTTTATAATGCGTTGTCTTTTTTTAAAAAAGGTTGACTCCTAAAGAGTCAAAAGAATGAAACAAAAAGATTATGAACAGTCACAGCGTAGTCTGTGTGAAATTTCGGAGATTTACCGGAAAGTCACCTTG
>CASEAJ010000040.1 GCA_949285425.1 uncultured Porphyromonadaceae bacterium | reverse complement strand
CGGAAGACGGGACTCAAACCCGCGACCCTCAGCTTGGAAGGCTAATGCTCTATCAACTGAGCTACTTCCGCAATGCTGCTTGCAAGTTGTTAGGGTGTTTGACCCGAAGTGCAACTGCATGTGTTGTGGGCAGTGATGGATTCGAACCACCGAAGGCGTAGCCAGCTGAGTTACAGTCAGCCCCATTTGTCCACTCTGGTAACTGCCCTTTTTGTTTCTTGAGCCTCTTGTCGGATTCGAACCAACGACCCCGAGATTACAAATCACGTGCTCTGGCCAGCTGAGCTAAAGAGGCTTGTTTTGCTTTAAAAAGCCGTTTGAATGGCTTTGTTCAAACGGCTTGCAAATGTACGAATTATTTTTTGACTGCAAAATATTTTCGGTAATATTTTAGCCTTTGGTTGCTTTTTCTTTGTATTTGCGTATTTGTTTTTCTAAAGCATCTACGCTTAAGTCTACCGCTTCTTCAAATGTGTTGCAGGTTTTGCTGGCAAAAAAATCAATATTGGGAATTGAAATTTTAATTTCAGCTTCTTTGTTTTCAGCGGTTTCCGGTTTGACAACTTTCAGATATACATCTACGGTTTGAAGCTGGTCGAAAAATTTTTCCAGTTTGGACACTTTTTTGTTGATGTAAGATTCCAACTGGCTGCTCGCAACGAAGTTGATGGATTGAATTCTGAGTTTCATAAATACCTCCTTTTTTATTTTGCCCGAGGATGGGCGTGTTTATAAATATTATGTAGTTCTTCAAAACTGGTATGTGTGTATATTTGGGTTGCCGCAAGGCTGCTGTGACCAAGAAGGTCTTTTACCGTACTGATGTCAGCCCCGTTGTTCAACATGGCGGTGGCAAATGTGTGACGCAGTACATGGGGGCTGCGTTTGTACAGGCAACTGACTTCGGACATGTGGTTGTGTACGATATTATATATCAATTTTGGATACATTTTTTTCCCGTTTTTCCTGACAAATAAATTGTTGTCGTGTACTTCAATTTCTGAATTCCTCAATTTCCGATAATCTGCAATGCTGTTGCAGAGTTCCGGTAATATGGGAATGATTCGTTCTTTGTTGCGTTTGCCGAGTACTTTTATGTTTTTTTGTTGCAAGTCAATATCGGTATCTTTGAGATTGAGAAGTTCGGAACTTCGTATCCCGGTTGAGAAAAAAAGTTCAATGATTAATTTGTCTCTCGTTCTTTCAAAGTCATTCGTTGGTGTACTGCTGTCCAACGCCATTTTCATTTCTTTTTCTTTAAAAAACGCAGGAAGTGTTTTTTTTGTTTTGGGTAAAACAATTTTTAACGTTGGGTTTTTGTCTGTGTATCGCCGTTGAAGCAAAAAGTGCCAATAGGATTTCAATGTGGAGATTTTTCTGGCAATACTTCGGGGTGTGTCTCCGTCGTTCATGCGTGAGAGTATCCATTGCTGGATATTTGGGGATTGTAGAGAAGCGGGATTGAACGTGTCGGGAGCAAAACCGCAGTACGTACAAAACTGCGTCAGATCGTTTTGGTAAGCCCGGACGGTATGGATAGAGTAGTTTTTCTCATATTGTAAGTATTGCAGAAATTCATTGATCGTATCCATGTAGATGAAATATTTGTTTCTGCAACGAAGTTAAAAATAAAACCCGGAGAAAACAATTTTTTCTTCGGGTTTTTTGCTCTTTTTTACTCTTCAGTCATTTGCAACTTCTGTACGTAAATGGCGTGGATTTTTTGCTCACGTTTTACGACAGAGGGCTTGTTGAAGGCTTGGCGACGGCGCAATTCCTTTACAACGCCTGTTTTTTCAAATTTACGTTTGAATTTCTTTAAAGCTCTTTCGATGTTTTCGCCTTCTTTTACAGGAACAATGATCATAATTACGTTATTAAGATTTTATTATTGGATGTTTTCTTGTTTTCTAAACGGAGTGCAAAAATAGATATTACTTTTTAATTGTCAAAACTTTTTTGTGATGAATTTGATTTTTGCTCGTTGAAAATGATGAATGTATGGATGTTGTATGGTAGGGCAGAAAAACACTCTTTGCGTGAGTTCGGTATAAGAGCAAAGTGTTTCGTCGGATATTAGCTGTGTGACGATAAAGTATCGGATGTATGGAAATAAATTCATGTGTATTCGGAAAGAAACGGTCACATGAAGCCCCATGCATGGCAGGAAACGAGTCCAGGGAAAAGGGAAGTGTCATTGGTCCGTCTTCATGTTGTCGTGTATTTATGCTTTCAAAGTTATCTTTTCACCTATGTGAAAAGAACGTCCCACACATGTGGGACACGTGTTTCATATAGGTGGGACACGTGTCCCACCTATGTGGGACGATAACTTTGAATACATAAAAAGGGAACATTATGCTACAGGCTGCACGAAACTTTTATCCCGACTCACGTACTCATTATGTGCAATCAGAACAATGGACAAATTCGTAGGGAATATATTCCATTGTTCTGATAGTCTTGGTTGGAAATAAATGTGCTGTTTATTTGATGATGTCCAGTTCCTTGCCGACCTTTGTGAATGCGTCGATACATTTGTCCAACTGTTCTTTTTTGTGAGCGGCGGAAATTTGCACTCGGATGCGTGCTTCTCCTTTGGGTACAACCGGGTAGTAGAATCCCGTGACATAAATGCCTTCTTCTTGTAGGCGTGCCGCTACAGTTTGTGACAGTTTTGCATCATATAGCATGACTGCGCAAATGGCCGATTGGGTCGGTTTTATGTCAAAACCGGCTTCTTGCATCCGTTTTACAAAATACTCGGTGTTGCTATGGAGACTTTCTTGTAGCTCGTTTGTTGTGTCCATGATGTTGAACATTTCGATTCCGGCAGCGGCAACCATAGGAGGAATGGAGTTGGAGAACAGGTATGGACGCGAGCGTTGTCGTAGCATGTCGATAATTTCCTGTTTCCCTGTTGTGAATCCGCCGATAGCACCACCAAAGGCTTTCCCTAATGTTCCCGTCAGGATTTCTATTTTCCCTCTCAAGTTGTAAAGTTCGGTGACTCCTCTTCCTGTTTTTCCTACGACACCGGCGGAATGTGATTCGTCAACCATAACCATTGCATTGTATTTTTCGGCTAATGCATATATTTTGTCTAGTGGAGCTACATTTCCATCCATAGAGAAAACGCCATCGGTTACGATTAATCTGAATCGTTGAGACTGGGCTTTCTTTAGTTGTTCCTCTAAATCGGCCATGTCCGCGTTGGCATAACGGTAACGTTGGGCTTTACATAGTCTTACTCCATCAATAATGGAAGCATGGTTTAGTGCATCGGATATGATGGCATCTTCGCTTGTGAGTAGCGGTTCGAATACACCACCGTTAGCATCGAAACAGGCTGCATATAGGATGGTGTCTTCTGTCCCGAAAAAATGTGCGATGGCTTTTTCCAGTTTTTTATGCAAGTCTTGTGTCCCGCAGATAAAACGAACCGATGACATGCCGTATCCTCGTTCATCGAGTGCTTTTTTTGCAGCTTCTATTAGTCTTTTGTCGTTAGATAAACCTAAATAGTTGTTTGCACAGAAGTTTAATACATCTCCGCCTTCGGCCACTTTGATTGCAGCTCCTTGTGGAGAAGTGATGACACGTTCGTTTTTGTATAAACCGGCTTCCTTTATTTCGGATAGTTGGTTTTCTAAGTGAATTTTAAAATTTTGATACATACTGCTCGCTCTTTTTTTCGTGGTGATTGGCGGTTGTTTTACGGCCAGTCTGCGGTTGTTGTCTTTTTGCTGAAATTCATGATTGATGGTAGCCGGTTTCATGCCGTTACCAATCTAAGTCAGTTTACTCTTCGTTTGCTTGTGGAGTGATGAGTTTGTATCCTTTGCCATGTATGTTGATGATTGCCACATTGGGGTCGGCTTTCAGCAATTTGCGAAGTTTTGTAATGTACACATCCATGCTGCGCGCATTGAAATAATTGTCATCGACCCATATGGTTTTTAGTGCATAGTTGCGTTCCAGTATGTTATTGGCATTGGCTGCAAGCAGGTTGAGTAATTCGGATTCTTTGGTAGTCAGCTTTTGCGAATTGTCATTAATGGTCAACAATTGTTTTTGGGCATCAAAAACAAAGTTGCCTATTTGATATACGACAATGTCTTTTGTTTTTTTCCCTTTTACTCGGCGCAAGATGGATTCAATGCGATATAGCAGCTCTTCCATGCTGAACGGTTTTGATAAATAGTCATCTGCACCTAACTTGAAACCTTGTAAAATATCTTCTTTCATTGATTTCGCGGTTAGGAATATGATGGGTATTTCCGAATTCATAGAACGGATGTCCGCAGCCAGTGAAAATCCATCTTTTTTAGGCATCATTACATCAAGCACGCATAAATCATATTTGTTTCGTGTGAAAGCTTTGTAACCGGCTTCTCCATCTGGCTGCAAATCTGCATCGTAGCCTTTGGTTTGCAGGTATTCTCTTAATAGCATGCCAAGATTTTCATCGTCTTCGCATAATAAAATTTTTACTTTTTCTTCTGTCATAACTCGTAATTTTTAAGGATTGGTATTGTAATGATAAACTTTGTTCCAATGTTTGGTTCGCTCTCTACTTTAATTGTGCCCTTGTGCTCGGTTACGATTTTTTTTACATAGGCAAGACCGAGTCCAAAGCCTTTCACGTTGTGCAGGTTTCCGGTGGAAACGCGGTAGAATTTTTCGAATATTCTTTTCTGGTCCTCTTTGCTGATACCGATTCCGTTGTCTTCAATGGATATGACCAAATGATCTTTTGCATTGTATGTCTCGATAGTCAGCAGTGGCACTTTGTCTCCTCTGTATTTTAATGCGTTATCCAGTAGGTTGAATATGACATTTGTAAAATGAATTTCATCAACCAATGCAGTGTCCTCGGTGGCATTTAGTTTTGGAATAATCCGGCCTCCTTTGTTGGTTACCTTTAATGAGAAACTGCTGATGACATCGGTTATTAATGAATTGATGTTTATTTCTGTCAGTTTCAACGTTGAATTCTCTTTTTCAAAGATGGCCATTTGAAGCACTTTTTCCACTTGAATGCTCAGGCGTTTGGTCTCATCGCGTATGACGGTCGCAATCTGTATTAACGATTCCGGTGGCCTCTTAACAATATCCTGTTCCTGGAGCATTTGGGCTGCAAGCGATATAGTGGATATGGGGGTCTTCAGTTCGTGAGTCATGTTGTTTATGAAATCGTTTTTCATTGTGTTCAAATTCTTTTGCCTGAGTATGACAATAATGGTTACAATGTATACAAGCAAAATGAGCACGATAAGCACGATGGATGGAAGAAACAATTTCATAGAATGTGTTATGTGGTCCCGCTTGTTTGGAAAAACAATTTGCAGAAAGGCCGGATTGTTGGTGTTTTCAAAAGGAAACAGACGTTGCGTGAAAATGTTGTCTTTTCTGATGATTGTTCCGTTTGAACTGTTTAGCGGTTGTTTGTATATAATTTGTCCTTGTTTGTCTACGACGGCAAACTGGAAAGGTATGTCAATCCCGTTGTTGTGCAATGCGGTTCCCAGAATTACAGCTAAATCATCGAAGTTCAGACGTTCTACAATGTTTTTTTCTTCCGAACCTTTCAGCCAACGAAACACCGCTTGGTCCAAAATGGTTCTGGAGCGAGAAAAATTTTGTTGGTAGCGTTCTTGAAGGTAACGTGAAGTTTCTTCTATGGTTGACCGTCGGCTGGGGGAAGGCAGTAAATTACGCTTTTGGGTAAATTCTTTGCTGTCAACCAAGCTGTCTATGCGTCTTTTTAGCAGTTGGTGCTGTTCTTCCAACTCTATTTTGTTTGTGATTTTTACTTCAGAATCATCGTAATCAAGTGTTTTGGCCAAATAGTTCAAAGCCTCGCTTTCCTCGATGCTGTTGACTGTCTGATAAAGGCTTCGTTTGACACTTTCATTGAATTGGTTGTTGAGCATCTCGACATTAAGCAGTATGTAGCGGCCCTGAACAACAATTAGGGCAGCGAAAGTCAAAATCATAGCGGCTGCTAATATCCAAATGGTTCTCTTTTTCATACCGATTGCAAATTGTCGAACAAATTTAAATGTTAATTTTCTATCTTGGTCAACTTTCTTTCTTTTTTTTTTGAAAAATCAGAATAATTAATTTTTAAATATAAACAACAACATACATTAACGATGTAGTGGGGGAAATTGTTGAGTTGTTGGTGAAAAAAATCATGCAATTCTTGTTTTTTGTGGTGATTTGCGTGTTCAAATCGTTCGTTTTTGCACTTCTATTAAGTAAACGAAGTTTGGATGTAAGTGTTTGCTACTGCTATTGGAGACTGTTGGAGGTGTTGAATTTTGTCTGCTGGTCACTGTTGTGATGCAGTTTGACCATGAACTGTTTGAAAAAGGAGTTTTGGGGAAATTATATATATGATGTTGTGTGTTTGTGGCGTCGATGTTTTTTCGTTTTGTAGTATTGGGCATTAGATGTATAAATGCGTTATGCCCGATGTAGGTATTGGGTTATAAATGCTCGGTGCAGACAAATAATAAGATATTTTTGCAGCAACCTTTTGTATAATCAAAAAAAAGTTCTACCTTTGCACCGATTTAGAAATAAGATTCAGTAGCTCAGCTGGTAGAGCACAACACTTTTAATGTTGGGGTCCTGGGTTCGAGCCCCAGCTGGATCACTTCTAAAACAAAAATGAATGGTTTTAGATTCAGTAGCTCAGCTGGTAGAGCACAACACTTTTAATGTTGGGGTCCTGGGTTCGAGCCCCAGCTGGATCACTTTTGTAAACGTAATGATTGCCATTGACAGTTTGTTGTCAGTGGCTTTTTTTATGTTCGAAATATAGCGTGTACTTGGCAGATAGGGGGGCGCTCAGGTTTCTCGAATAAGAAAATGAAAGGAAACGGAGGGATGGATGTGAAAAAAGAGGCCCTCTCAAAATGAAATTGCTAAAATAAGAATCTTATAGATTGAAATCTGAAAATAGAAAATCTCCTGCTCTTAGCCATATATTATAAATGAAGGCTAAAGCAGGAGATTTTTTTGTTGTTTATAGGCTAAAAGCCAGTTTGTTCAATTCTTCTGTTCTTTTGTGTATGTGTTATTTGAAACTTACACTCAGCGGACTGGCTTTGGTTTGACTGAAGTTGTCTAGTGCTTTGAACCAGTCGTTGTCGGTAGGGAATTTCCATTCGCTCCAACCACCGCCGAAATAATAAGTGAATTCATATCCCGGTTCGTAGTTGGAAAGAATCAGCAAGTGGTCACCTTCATTTTTCGTGTCAAGGTCAATACCTGGCATATAGACTCCTACGTAGTTTCTCCCGGCGGGGACACCGGCATCTGAAGTTGCTCTTTCTGCATATCCAATCAGGTTCTTTTCCAGATCGGTGTAGGTTATTCCATCTACTGCTTTTTCGCCGTGCAGGAAAATTCCGGCTGCCAGCTTCATGTCAGAGGTAGCTGGGCCTTCAAGTCGTACGGTTGCTTTGTTCAGCAGGCTGCCGGCATCCGCGGTGATGGTGACAGTTTGTTTGTAGTAACTGTCGGCCACTTGCATCGAGTCGTAAGTCAGAGTGAAGACGGTGCGCAATGGACCAGCTACATTGATTTCGTAGTGGTCGTAATGGTTGCCTACCCATAACTGGTCGGTGTATGGAGCAATACCGCCGGCACCGAGCATGTGGCCCACTTTGTAGCAGTCGAGTCCCAAGCCGTGGTCGATGTGATAGGAAAGACCTTTTTTCAATTCATCGTGATAGAACTTGTCCACGATGAGTTCGTCGGTGCGTTTCAACCAAATGTCAACACCGTTACTGGGATATTCGTTGGCCAGTGCCGGTCCGTACATGCGATATGCGGCCAGGTCGTTTTCCCATGCGAAGTCATCTTTGCGTTCGGGAATGTAGCGGGCAAATACTTTTGCAGTTACGGCAGATGGTGTTCCTTCGCTCAAGCTGTAGTCCGAAGCGGATTGTGCAGGTACATCCGCTTGAAAGAGCAATGTTCGGGGAGTGTCGTTTTCACTCAGCACCTGATAGGGGACTTCTTGTCCGTTTTGGTCTTTCAGGACGAACGTTTTGTTTGAAAAGTCGCAATTTGTTTTGATCAAATCAACTTCTACCATTTCCCCTTTGCGGTCGAAATCGGTGAAGTTGTTGACGACAATAGTCCTCGGCTGGGACGTGCATGACAGCAAAATGCCTGCTGTCACAAATGAAAATAATGTTCTTTTTACCATTGTTCTTTGTTTTTGTTATTCACTAGTTGTGTTGTTTCTTGTCTTTGTTAGTTGCTGTCAGTTCACTCGTATCATCCAGCCCAAATTCAAGGCTACGTTCATGTGGTTTGAAAAATTGTACTGTTGTTTGCTTTCGAGTAAAGTGCTGAGGCTGTAGTTAGCTCTGACTTCCAGTTGGAAACATTGTCTGCGTGCGGCAAATTCAAGTCCCAGACCGAGTGCAACTCCGTAATCGAATTTGTGGTCTATTTCCCGATGTTGGTCTTTACGTTCTTCTTCCGGAATCAGGTCGGCCAGTGTCCGGTCGTGTATCAGGAAGGCCGCTTTGGGTCCCAGATTGCCAAAGAAACGCACTTTCTTCCCCCAAAACAGATTCATCAGCAACGGCACTTCAATGTAGCTGAGTTGGCGGGAATACAAACCGCCTTTTTCAGTCCATCCTCTTTGTGACAGATTGATTTCAGCTTGCAGTGCTTTCCCCTTTTCCGTGATATAGCGTATTGATAATCCTCCGTTGTATCCGAGGAGTATGTCTTGTTTTATCTCGGGTGAGAAATAAACCATGGAAGCGGTGGCTCCATGTGAAGTTCCGATATACAGCTCGGGAGAGTCAAGCAAGTAGGTCTGTGCTATCGTTCCCGAAAACGGAACAAGCGCGGTTATGAATATGAAAAGCAGTCTGCGCATTTTTCTGTTGTCTTTCAAATCAAGGAACTGTTGTTTAGTCGGCTTGGCTGTCTCCCAAATAGACTTGTTGGTTGATGAATCCGGAACCGATTGAGTCGCGTTTGAAACGGAACTGCGACTGCATGCCTTCCATATACATCTCCAGTTCCAGTTTTTGTTCGATGTCATTGTGGGCATCGGTTACAAGCAGTTGGATGAAATAGTTTGTCAAATCATAACCCAGCAGGTCGTAGCGCGGATTTTTTGCCAGTGCATTCCAACCTAATAAGTCAGCAAACTCTTTGTTGTATTGTTCCAGTCCGTTTATGTCCGATTCCATTTTGAAGGCTGATACATAAACTCCGACGGGGCGGAAGGTTTCCTGGTTTTTCCAACTGAACCGTTCGAGCAGCAATATGTCATAGCGTCTGTCGGTGAGGTTCAGATTTTCGAAATATGGTTGTGCAACCTGGAATTGATCCGTGTTGAATATTACCAGGTTCCGTTTCGAATAAGTGGCAACGGAATCGAACGGGTTGATAGTCGGATCGGATATTTCCAGTGTATGGTAGCTCTTTCCCTGTGCGTCCAGCATGGCTTTCAGTTGTTTGCTAAGCATGTCACCTTCATCTGTTTCCGGTACATATTGTATGTCGGCAAAAATGTAGTTCAAGTCATCCAACTTGGTTTCAAACATGTTTTTCAGAAATTCAGTCTCGGCTTCAGTGCCGGGGTTGAACTGGAACAGGTAAGGATTGTTTTCAATATCGGCCACTTTTGACGTGAACGGGATGAGAGTCTTTACTTCATGTGCTTTGGCAAAAGCGGTTGCCACCGGCACTTGGGCAGAATAGGCCGGACCGACAATCAAATCCATGTCCTTCAACTGAGGATTGGCATTGAAGATTTGCTGCAGCCTTTCGGCTGTCTTCCCGGTATCATAAGTGTATACATCAATGGTGATGCCTCTTGCACGGGCTTCATAAAGGGCCTTGACGACACCTCCGTAGAAGTCGACAAAACGGGTGATGTTGGCGTCGTTCTTGTCTTCCAGTATGAAAGGCAGCAGGAATGCGATGCGCAGGTTGGCTGATTTCGCGGGTGCTTTTTTCCCGAACAGTTTGTCCCAGTCTATGAAGGTCTGGGTTTTTCCGTTGACGGTGTCGGTGGTCATTAATGCGGCGTAGTAGGGTATTTTCAGTTCCTGTCCGATGGTGAGAACCTCCAGCTCGGGGTTGAGCTTGGTGATGTCATTTATTTCAACAGCGTATTTTTTGCTGATGGAGTATAGGGTTTCTTTCGGCTCTACTTTGTGAACGAGGTATTTTACCGACAAATCTTCCTGCATTTTTTCGGTTTTCTTGTCTTGGTAGATATCTTCCGGTTTGGGAATACGCAGCACTTCACCGGTTTTCAAACCGGAAGCGGCTTGCGGATTGTACTTTATAATGTCCTCTTGTTTTACTCCGTATTGTTTGCTGAGCGAGTAGAGGGTCTGTTGTTTTTGTACCTTGTGGTAATAGAAGTTGGGTTCTGTTTCAGCCGAAGGCAGTTGCCGGCTTGCTTGGATGGGTTTCTGCTCTGCAGGAGCTACGGAGGTCGAACCGTTGCCCAGCGAGGAGGCAATCAGGTCGACCGGTACAGGCGTGTGTGTGGTTGCCGGATGGCCGGTTTGTGGCCGTTGGGTTTCTTTTGTGGTTGGTGTGGTCGTTTTCTGTTTGGGAATAAACAGAAGCTGTCCGACTTTTAGTCCGTTTTTTACTTCCGGATTGATGCGTATGATTTCGTCTTGCGATACCCCGAAGTTGACACTTATACGATACAACCCTTCACTTTGTTTGACATGATAGATATAGTATTCGATTCCGTCAATGGTTTGGGTTTCGTATTGTTGTGGGTCTTGCGCATATGCCGATACGCATAAAGACCATAAAATCACGAGAAAGCAAAACAGTTTTCTTATCATAAACTTATGTATATAAACGAATCTGTTGATATGGCATGCCTGTGGGCATACGGATTGCAAATGTACGGAAAATAAAAAGATTATCCGCCATATCCTTTCCTGCTCCAACGTTTTTTATGAAATGTGTGTTCGAAGCGTAGGTTTCATGCTTAGGAAAAATATTTTTCGATGGTTTGCTTTTGGTTTTTTATACCGTCATATTTTTTTATTCGTACGGTCCGTATTTTTTGTTTCTCACGGAAGATGCATATGCCCCCTTCCCGGGCGGAATATAGAACGTATGCAGATAAACCTCAATCATTAGAACGTTCGGCCGTCGTTGCACTTGTCACGTTGGCGCTTTGTACTGTTTTTTTCAGCCGGTGACTTGTCTGCCCGCGTCAGAAAAGCAAAAAACGAAACAAGATTTCATGACCGATGTGGGATAAAGCAGGAAACAAATGTCAGTAGCGATGCAATAATTCAGGCTTTTTTTTGTTTTTAATCAGAAAGATGTATTTTTGTGTACATGATTTTGCTGCTGTGGCTTGCAGCATTTGTGTTTTGCTCCAGTAGGAGTTGTGGTTATATAAAGTATGAAGAAACTGATTTTAATAGGGATTTGTCTGTGGTGCGGACTGTCGGTTCTGGCACAGTTTGAGGTGAGAGGTGTGTCGCATTGCACCTTGCTGACATCGTCCGATGGAATACAGGGAGTGGACTATGTGGCGGTTGTTTCCGGTGTGTCATCCGATGCGGCTTTGGCTTACACCGGAGCTGAACCGGTGGACAATGTCAACTGGTATGAGTATTCGGCACAAAATCTTCAGCCGTCAACGCCTATATTTCAAAGGCAGACGGAGATTTTTGTTGAATCCGGACATGGTTATATATGTGAAGCAGGGCAAGAAAAATGGTATGTGTGGATAGTGGAATACACAACTCCCGACATCATGCTTTTTGAACCGGCTCCCGATAATGACCTGGCATGTGAAACGACGGTGTTTCAAGTGGAGATGGCCGAAAGTTCCAATATGAAATATTGTGACCGTTATGGTACGGATCATGTTGTGAAACGTGAGTTCACCTTGTCGTACACAACCAAGAACTATCCGGAAGGAGGGGATGATTGGGAAGTCAAGCCGATAGAAGAATTGAATGGCAGTCCGGTGACCGTGAAGTTTCCGACGGATCGTATCAGTGTCGATGCCTCGCTTGACCCGTCTACTGATTTTGTCTTGTCGGGCGATCAGTTTGCCCGTGAGTGGGGGATGGAACTTTTTGAGTTCACGGCTCAGAAAACCCCCGATTTGCTGTTCCCCGTGAAAAGTCATCTCACTTCCATTGTCACGGTGCGCGAGGCACTGAACGAAATTTCGCGTCCGAGCGAAGCGGAACCTACTCCGCCCATAAAAGGTTCGGCACCGTTGGAAATCCTGTTCGAAAGCCGCCCGAGTGATCCGGACCAGGCTTTGTATGACTGGAAGATATATAAAGGAAATGAACTTTTGCTCACCCGTACGGATGAAGACCTGCGCTATACTTTTGAGGATTTTGGTACCTATTGGGTGAAGTTGCTTGTCTACAAGGATTATGAAAACGGAGTGCGTTGCTCTATGCCCGACTCGGTAGAGGTGAGTGTGTCGGAGTCGTTTCTCGGTGTGCCGAATGTCTTTACTCCGAATGGCGATGAAAAGAACGATGAGTTCCGGGTGGCTTACCGCTCGTTGGAGAGTTTCCATTGCTGGGTGTACAACAGCTGGGGCAAACTGGTGTATGAATGGGACGACCCTGCCAAAGGCTGGGACGGGCGTGTGAACGGACGGAAAAATGCTCCGACAGGAACCTATTTCTATATCATTAAAGCCAAAGGCACCGATGGAGTGGTGCATAACAGAAAAGGCGACATCAACATCATCCGGTAGGGTTCCGGACATGTCTTTTTTTGTTATTTGCTCCGTTTTTCTTTCAACATGCTTTCCAGTTTGAGAAACTCATCGCGCAGTTGAGCCGCTTCGATGAAGTCCAGGCGCTTGGCTGCTTCCTGCATGGCCTTTTTAGTCTTGGCAATCGCCTTTTCCAGTCCTCCTATAGACATGTATTGCACAATCGGGTCGGCGGCTACTCCGGCCGGTTGTTCCGGTTCTACATAGGCGGCCGGTTCGGTCTGTCGGGCCAGTGTGTTCCGTTTCCCTTTCATAAGTGCCGTAGGTGTAATGCCGTGTTGTTCGTTGTAGGCCAGTTGCTTTTCACGTCGCCGGTTGGTTTCGTCAATGGTGTGCTGCATGCTTTCTGTAATGGTGTCTGCATACATAATGACTCGCCCGTTCATGTTTCGGGCGGCTCGTCCAGCCGTTTGGGTCAGTGAGCGGTGCGAGCGCAGGAAACCTTCCTTGTCGGCATCGAGTATGGCTACCAGCGATACTTCGGGCAGGTCAAGCCCCTCACGCAGCAGGTTGACACCGACGAGCACGTCGAACACTCCGTTGCGCAGGTCTTCCATAATCTGTATCCGGTCGAGTGTTTGCACATCGGAGTGTATGTAGTTGCTTTTCACGTTCATTTTCCGCAAGTAGGCATCCAGTTCTTCGGCCATGCGTTTTGTCAGGGTGGTCACAAGCACCCGTTCGTTTTTCTCTATGCGCAGGGTGATTTCTTCCAACAGGTCGTCTATCTGGTTCATGCTCGGACGGACTTCGATCACGGGGTCGAGCAGGCCGGTCGGCCGGATGAGCTGGTCTATTACGATGCCTTCGCTTTTTTTCAGTTCGTAGTCGGCTGGGGTTGCGCTGACATAGATGGTTTGGGGTGTAAGAGATTCGAATTCATCGAATGTCAGTGGCCGGTTATCCTTTGCCGCAGGCAGGCGGAAACCGTATTCAACCAGATTCTTCTTGCGTGCGGCATCACCTCCATACATGGCCCGTATTTGGGGGATGGTTACGTGGCTTTCATCGATGATGAGCAGAAAATCTTTCGGGAAATAGTCCAGCAGGCAGAACGGGCGGCTTCCTGGAGGGCGTCCGTCAAAATAGCGGGAATAGTTCTCAATGCCCGAACAATACCCCAGTTCGCGTATCATTTCCAGGTCGTAGTTGACCCGTTCGTAGATGCGTTTGGCCTCGTAGTCTTTGCCTATGGAGCGGAAATAGGCCACATGTTCGGCCAGGTCGTGCTCTATCTGTTCTATGGCATGCAAGGTGCGTTCCTTGGAGGTCACGAATATGCTGGCCGGATAAATGGTATAGCTGTCGAAGTATTCAATGGGGTGGTAATTGACCGGGTCGACAGTCAGTATCTCGTCTATTTCATCGCCCCAAAACACCACCCGGAGCACTACGTCGGCATAAGCCAGAAACAGGTCGACCGTGTCTCCCTTGACCCGGAAGTTGCCTCGGTTCAGTTCTATTTCGTTCCGTACATATTGTACATCGGTCAGCTTGCGCAGAAAAGCGTTCCGTACGATTTTTTCTCCTTGTTTTATGCGAATGACATTGCCTGCAAATTCTTCCGGATTGCCTATACCATACAGACATGACACCGATGAAACCACCAGCACATCGCGCCGTCCCGAAAGCAGGGATGATGTCGTGGCCAAACGCATTTTTTCTATTTCCTGGTTTATCGAGAGGTCTTTTTCTATGTAGGTGTCTGTGGTAGGAATGTAGGCTTCCGGCTGATAGTAGTCGTAGTATGATACGAAATACTCGACGGCATTTTGCGGGAAGAAGCCCTTGAATTCGTTGTACAGCTGGGCGGCCAGGGTTTTGTTGTGGCTCAAAACCAACGCCGGACGTTGCAGTTGTTCAATGACGTTGGCCACGGTAAACGTTTTGCCCGAACCGGTTACGCCCAGCAGGGTTTGGCACGGGGCGCCGGCTTGAACACCTTCGACCAGCTGCTTGATAGCTTCCGGCTGGTCGCCGGTAGGTTTATATGCGGAAGTCAGTTTGAACGGCACGGTGACTGTTGTTTAAATGGTTGTTGCAATATGTGCGGCGCACCGTTTCACTTGCTGAAGAATCGGCCGGTTATGCCGCGTTCTGTCCTGTTGTTTCCTGAACAAAATCGGGAAACAAAGTAACGAAAAAACTGTGAATATCCGGTAAGGACAGAGGAAGAATTAGCAGGTGGATGTGAAACAGGCAATGTGGAACGGTTGCGGATTGCTGATAGCGATGTCCGTGTTTTTATGTGTAATGATAAAAAATGTAAAAAAGCGTGTGGAAACAAACAAAAAGCAAATAGTATTGTTTTATATATAAAAGATGTCTAACCAAATAAAACAATAAGACTATGAGTGATTCAAATTTTGGAAAAGTATTCCTGGGCTTCTTAGGAGGAGCGGCAGTAGGTGCAGCGTTGGGAATTTTATTTGCTCCGGCAAAAGGTACGGTGACCAGACGCCGTATTTCGAAAACAACGCGCGATATAAAAAACAGTGTGACCGATAAGCTGGAAGATCTGGTGGAATCGGCAGAAGACATTATCGATGAAATAAAGGAAACTGCTTCTGATTTTGCGGCAGGGAAAGAAGCGGCAGAACCATCGGCAAGGACCAAGACCCGATAAGTCTTGTCAGAAAAACAAAGTAAGAAAAGTGGCTTGTGGCCGATAATTGCGTAACACAGATTATGGTTCGTAAAAAAGAAGAAAAACCTGCGGGTTTTGTTGATACGGTCAAACAGTATATAGATTTGAAGGCGGAATACTATCAGCTTTCGTTTGTCGAAAAAGTGTCTGTGCTGGTGGGTAAGGTCGTTTTGCTCATATTCACGGCGCTTTTGGGATTGGCATTGCTGATGCTCCTCATTCTTTTGATATATAATGTGCTCATGGCCTGGATTGGCATAGGCTGGGTCGTTTCGCTGATAGAGATAGGCTTTGTCCTTTTGTTGATGGCCATCTTGTGGATATTCCGTAAACCGTTGATTATACATCCTGTTGCCGGTTCCATTATAAGGAGTTTGATGGATGCAGAGGACCACGAAAAGGAGGACACCGATGAAGAAGAATGAAAATATTGATTCGCTGAAAGCGTTGAAAATGCGCAAAATGCGTGTGGCGCGCGAGCTGAACCGGTGCGAAGACCGCTTGATGGATGACTATATAGCCATGACACAACCGGTGACAAGTCTGGTCAATTCTGTTCGCAATGGAGAGTATGAGGGTGATTTGCCGCTGGATGGAATGTATAAGTTTGCCTTGAATGCGAAACGGGTGGTAGATATGTTCCGTTTGGGATACTCCATTTATAAAGATTATAGGAAATAGACCGTTGGCTTGTGTGTCGCCATACTCAACGTGTTTAACCCTGCTGACCGATTTGGGGGTAACCCAAATCGGTCATTCGAACGTTCGGCCGTCGTTGTACTTGTCACGTCGGCACTTTTTGTCGGTTTTCGTTTTCTGTCGGTGCCTTGTCGTCCCGTCTTTCGGCACATAGCCCGCTATGAGCCTGCAACACGGAACAACAAATTTCTCGTCAGAAAAGCAAAAACCCATGCAAAATCCAATGACCGATTTGGGTTTAAAGAGGAACACGGGAAGATACGGAGACGGATTCCGTTTTTTTTTCTTCCTGTGTTTGTTTTTTTGTGAGGGAGGGGACATAGGGATGGCCGGATCGGCCATCCCCATCAAACAAGTTTGTTGTCATTACTCTCACCTCTCGCTATCTTTGGATAAGATAGGAGGCGCCTCAGCATAAAATTCAAACAAGTTTGATTTTCTGCCTTCGACTTTCATTATCTTTGCAAAGTCAAAAGTTATATATTTTTAGGTTATGAATTATATCGAAGTGTCTTTTACAATAAGTCCGTTTGAAGAATATATGGGCGATGTCATGGCGGCCGAACTGGCGGAAATCGGATATGAAAGTTTTGTACCCGGTGAACAGGGACTGCTTGCCTATGTTCAGGAAAGCGTTTTTGATGAAGACAAGTTGAAGCAGGTGGTCTGCGATTTTCCGTTGGAACAGGTGTCGGTGCAGTATGAGTGGCAGCTGATACCGCAGAAAGACTGGAACGAGGAGTGGGAGAAGAATTTCTTCGAGCCCATTGTCATAGGGAACGAATGTGTCATTCACAGTTCGTTCCACAAGGATGTGCCGAAGGCGAAATATGACATTGTCATTGACCCGAAAATGGCATTCGGCACCGGTCATCATGAAACGACCAGTCTCATGATAGAGGAAATACTGAGCATGAACCTGCAAGGCAAGAAAGTGCTTGACATGGGTTGCGGCACTTCGGTGCTTGCCATATTGGCGGCCATGCGGGGGGCGGCAGATGTTACGGCCATCGACATAGATACGTGGTGCACGGAAAACTCGCAGGAAAATGTGGAACTGAACCATGTACAAGGCATTAAAATCATGCTTGGAGGGGCAGAACTGCTTCAGGGCATGCACTTTGATGTGATTCTTGCCAATATCAACCGCAACATTCTGCTTGCCGACATGCAACGCTATGTGGATTGTCTGCCGGAGGGAGGCGAACTCTACATGAGCGGTTTTTACAAGGAAGACATCCCGGTGATAGAAGCCGAAGCGAACCGCAACGGCCTGCTGCTCGACCACTATCGTGAAAAGAACAACTGGGTGGCCGTGAAAATGAAGAAATAAACTCCAACCGGCAAAAAGAGAAGGAATTTGTAAAGTGAAGCAGAACGGCTTGATGGCCGATTTTGCTTGACGAAACAAGCAGCAAAAAACGGAAGCGGAAAGAAGATGTGCGGTACGGCACACTTTCTTTCCGCTTCCGTTTTGTTGGTGGATGCAGGTACATTCTATCGGTATCTCCGTTTCCTTACCGTTTGATACACCACTCCGAACACGCTCAGGATAACGAGCGGCAACACCAGGTTGATCATTTGCCAGTATGTTTTGTCGTCCTGCGTTGCTTTCTTGTTGAGCAGGCTCAGCTGGATGGTGCGCGACCGCAGGTCCATCCAGCCATCACGGTCGGCCAGGTAGAGCACGGCATTTTGTATGAAGTCCTTGTTGCCGAACTGGCGGTTCGTGAAGCGGTCCAGTCCCAGCGGCACGGCTTTTCCGTCAATCACCTCATTACGTATAATGTCTCCATCGGTCACGATGATTTGGCGGGTCTTTACGCTTTCCGCCTTGCGTGGCAGCGGGTTGACAATCCCTTGCGGAACCATCCGGTTGGCAAATACCGACGGGAACACACCTTCCAGTGCCATGGCCACCGGCACATATCCGGTGTTGAAGTAGTCGGTATCGCGCGTGTCGGGCAGATTGTTCAGGTCAATGCTTCCCGGTGTTCCCATAATGTGCGTGTTGTTTGATGTGGCGAGCAGCAGAGCCGAAGTCAGTTGCGGATGTTCACCCACCGGTTCCACTCTCGAGCAGAATTCGGCCTTTACTTCCGTCAGGTTGCGTGTCACGGGGTGGGCATACGAGGTGAGCAGCAGCGGGGCATACACCCAGGGCATGGGTTCAAATTGCGGCTGTTCGCCGGCCGGTGCAATGTTGACCGGAATGTTGACACTCTGCACGTCTTGCAGCACCACCGGGCTGATGCGTGCTCCGTAGCGGAACAGCATGTCCTTCAGGTTGACGTCCAGTTCAATGGCAGGCGACTGTCCGCTTGTCGACAGATTTTCGCGGGCCAGACGTACCCCCTCGAGCAGCCACAACACCCTTCCGCCGTGCATGATGTATTGGTCGATGATGTATTTTTCGGTTTCAGTGAACGGCTGTTGCGGCGAGGCAATGATAATGACCTTATACTGGTTCAGTGCCGATGCATCGTGTCCCAGTTCGCCCCGGTCTATCTGGAAATATTTGCTTAGTGACAGGCTGATGTCGTATGTATCTTCTTCCGACAGTTCGCCGTGCCCTTCGATGAACGCTATCTTGTTCACCTCTTCGCTTGTCAGCCTTCGTATGGCATCGGTCAGTTCAAATTCAAGAGTTTCAATGGAACTGTTCAGGTTCTGTTCGCCTGACTTGCCCGGTATGTTTTTCAGCAGATTCACCACGCAACTCTTTCCCCGGTAGTGTATTTCAGCCCAGGGAAACACTATCTTCTGTATGGCTTTCCCTTCCCGGTCGCGTTCGTACACGGCGGTGGGGGTCATGCCCCGTTCCTGCAGTTCGGCATAGCGTTCCTGCCGTTCTTCCTGGGTTGAGGCCAGCGATGGATTCTCGTAGCTTACGTTTACGGGTTCACCGGCATACACGTTCAGTTCGTCGAGCAGTTCGCCTGTGGCCCGTTTCAGGCGCAGGAATCCGGGATTGAGATCTCCGTCAAGGTACACCGTAACGGCAAGCGGGGCAGACAGCTGTTCCATCAGCCGTTTGGTTTGCGGGGCAATGCTGTAGCGTTTGTCCGAGGTGAGGTCAATCCGGAAAAAGAAGAAAAACGACAAGGTCACTACTGCGGCAACGACCGCCACCATGAGGATATTCCAATTTCTTTGTTTCATAAAACCCGTTGTTTGAATAACACCGTTTGCAAAGATAGTGAAAGTCGAAAGCGGAAGCAAGTGAAAACGTGTTTTCAACTTGATTATGCTGAGACGCCTCCTGTCTTATGTAAAGATAGTGAAAGGTGAGAATAATGGCAACAAACTTGTTTGATTGACATTACCAAACCGCATCCTGTCTTATGCAAATATACTCGATTTTGTCGTAAGTTCACGGAGGCGGGCGGATTATTTCATGTCCGCAGGCTGGCGGTGTACATGGAGGCTGAGACCGGGAGGCTTAGGCAGAAAGCCGTTTCTTCTCCTTCGTTGTGAGGCGGGGCTTCACAATGGGGACAGTTCCGTTATAGAGAACAATAAAAGAGAAACACGTTCGCTTTTTTGCTGAAAGGTTTAAAACTGCATTTTATATGGTGGGGTGTTTGGGAACCTCCACCTGCTGAATGTTCGGTCATTCTCCTTTCAAGCGTTTTATTTCTTTGTCAAAGTCGGAAATGTATTCCGCGTCTTGCTTCAGACGGAATACCTCGTACTCGCGCTCGGCCTTCAGCTTGGCTTCTAAGGCAGAAATGCTGCCGGGGCCTTCAAGGACAGGACGTCCGGCTACGGTGAGAAAACCGTCTAAAATCTTGCTCCACTGCTGCATGGTGGTCGGTATCTCCTGTTCTGCACGGTCTTCGGCCAGGTCAAGATAAGCGGAAACAAGACGGTTGATGGCCTTCAGATGTTTTTCATCCAGATAATTTTTGGCGATAGAAACGTCCGACTTCAGTATTTTTCCGTCAGGGGCATGGCGCCATGTGGTCAGTCCCATGTGTGGCTTTTCCGCATCGGCCGTTTCGTATATGATTTCCGCTGCAGTCTTGCCCGAAATGGCCCAATGCAGTTTGTTCTGTACACTGGCGAAAAACAATTTTGTTTCAGGTGCGTCTTTGTCATAATCAATGGCCAAAGCATAGATGTCTGTTATTTTTTGGTAGAAACGACGCTCGCTGGCCCGTATTTCACGAATGTCCTCGAGTAGTTCCTTAAAGTAATCGTGACCAAACCGGGGACCGCTTTTCAATCGGTTTTTATCCAGTACATAACCTTTCGTGATAAACTCGTTCAGAGTTTGGGTGGCCCATTTCCTGAATTGTACTGCCTGGTCTGAATTGACCTTGTATCCTACTGCAATAATGGCATCCAGATGGTAGAAAGCGATATCCCGTTCTACTTCGCGTTTGCCTTCCAATTGAACTATCCGGATTTTCCGGATAGTTCGATCTTCCTGTAGTTCAGTTGTTTCATACAGTTTTTTTAGGTGTTCGTTGATGGTTCGCACATTTACCCCGAACAGTTCGGCCATGCGTTTTTGGGTAAGCCAGAACGTTCCATCTTCGTATTGTACCTGAATGCTAACTTCACCGTTGTTGGTTGTATATAATATGATGTTGCTTTCCATTTTTATTTATGAAGTATTGTTTTGGCTCTTCTTTTAAAATCAACTTCTCCAACATTTGGTTTGTTTTGATGGCTGATAATGTGTGCCAGGCCATTCTTCATTGCAAATATACTCGATTTTGTCGTAAGTTCACGGAGGCGGGCGGATTATTTCATGTCCGCAGGCGGGCGGTGTGCATGAGGCAGGGGCGTTGAAAGTTTTTTTACATGGAAATTTACAAAATAGTTTGGTTTATAAAATAAACTTATTTATATTTGCAAAGTAAGTTCGAACTGACAAAGGAATTGTATAACATTTAAATTTGAACGTATGAGAACGAATGAATTGTCACCCGAAAAAAGCATTCAGATTATATCTGAAATGGTGGAAAAAAGCAGGAAGGATTTTGAAAAGGATTCCGGCACGCCTCTGATTGTATGGGGCACAGTTGTCACGTTGGTTTCGGTCATGGTGTGGTATGTGCTCAAAGTGACCGCCGAGCCGTATTGGAATTTGCTGTGGTTCTCCATCCCGGTCATCGGATATCCGGCCAGTTATTTCATGTGTCGTAAAAAGCAGGAAAAAAGGGCGAAGAACTTTATCAACAGCACAATCGGAGCCATTTGGGGATGTTTTGGAGTGGTTGCCACCTTGTTGCCGCTCATTGCCTGTACGCTGTATCATGAGGCATTGGTGTACCTCAGTTCGTGGATAACCATTGTACTGGGATTTTCATCGGCCCTTTCCGGGCTGTTGCTCAAGAATTATTGGATTGCCATGGGCGGTTTTGTGGTCGCCGTTGCCGGCAGCATGGCATCCATCGCCATGGAAGAGGTGGATTTGCCGTTGCTGATGGGAGGTGCGGCGCTCATCACCCTGCTGATTCCGGGTATCATTCTAAATGGTAAGAGAAAATGAGCGCGGCATTTAAAAAACTGAATCCGCTTCTGCATTCGGAACTGCGACTGGCCATCATGGCATTGCTTATGGAACTGGAAGAAGCCGACTTCTCTTACATCAAAGAGAAGACTGAGGCTACATCGGGAAACCTCAGCATACAATTTGACAAACTGGCGGAGGCCGGATATATCAGCATAGAAAAAGGGTTTGCCGGGAAAAAGCCCAAAACGACTTACCGCATAACACCGGTGGGCGTAGAGGCCATGCATGAATATGTGGAAGCGTTGAAAAGCTATCTGTCCATTTCTTGAGTGCGCCGAAGGTCTGTTGCACCCTAATCGGTCATTCGAACGTTCGGCCGTTGTTGCACTTGTCATGTCGGCACTTTTTGCCGGTTTTCGTTTTCTGCCGGTGCCTTGTCGTCCCGTCTTTCGGCGCATAGCCCGCTATGCGCCTGCAACCCGGAACAACAAATCCCTCGTCAGAAAAGCAAAAAACCATGCAAAATCGAATGACCGGTTTGGGTTGAAGCGTTCCGGCCTGCCGGCCGGTGCTTTGTCTTGTGCGTAAGTCCGCTCGCTGTGCGTTTGCGGCACGGCTCCTTTTTCTGTTCCCGCAATGCCTTGTTGAAGCAGCGAAAATGCATGATAAAACGCGATAATGAACGCTCAAAAAACAAACGATAACTCCAGTTTCTCAAGTGAACTTTTAGGTTAAGGGGCTCAATATACGGTACATTTTTTCCCGCCTTGTCCGGTGAGCCGGAAAATCGTCCTGTAGAAGCCGCCCGAAGGCCTGTTGTTCGAGCGCAGCGAGTTCAGGCATTCAGGCTTCGCAAGGACGGGTTTTTCCGTGCGAAGCGGGCACAGCGGCGGCGTTCTTTGCTTCGTTTCTTTCGCTGAAGAAAGAAATGAAGTCGGGGT
>CASEAJ010000039.1 GCA_949285425.1 uncultured Porphyromonadaceae bacterium | reverse complement strand
TTTCTGTATGCGCTCGAACGGCTTATGCCATATTGACGGGATATTTCTTTTACCGAAAACTTTTCCAAGGTGACTTTCCGGTAAATCTCCGAAATTTCACACAGACTACGCTGTGACTGTTCATAATCTTTTTGTTTCATGCTTTTGACTCTTTAGGAGTCAACCTTTTTTAAAAAAAGACAGAAGGGATAAAAAGGAAACCTCATGCTGTCGGCCGCACGAAACTCTTATTCAGAGCTCGCGTACATATAAAAATGGGTAAATGGCAGCATCCGTCCAAACAAAATCCCGGTTTTGTTGTTATATTATCTGTTACATGGGTTGCGGCAAGTAAACACAGTTAGGCTGTGTTCTTTTCCCAGCCATTGACATGAATACAATAAAACAATAACTTATGAATAAAGCAAAACAAATTTTCATTCTGTCGCTTGTTGTCGGTGGAATGTTGGCTATTCCGCGTTTGGAGGCCTGTACGGGTATTACCTTGAAAAGTGCTGACGGAGCAACCGTCCTGGCACGTACCATAGAGTGGGGTGGAAGCAACTTGAACAGCCAGTATGTGGTGGTGCCGCGAGGATACACCGAGCAGTCGTTTGTGCCTGGAGGGACAGATGGCATGCGTTTCACGGCCCGTTACGGCTATGTGGGTTTGGCCGTGGAGCAAAAGCAGTTTGTAGCCGAGGGCTTGAATGAAGCCGGTTTGTCGGCCGGACTGTTCTATTTCCCTGGTTACGGACAGTATGAGGCGTATCGTGCAGACCAGAAATCCTCGAGCATAGCCGACCTTCAACTTGTGCCTTGGCTGTTGGGAACCTGTGCCACGGTTGATGAGGTGAAGGCTGCCGTGTCCGAAGTGCACATTGTCAGCATAGATCCCCGTGCCTCGACCGTGCATTGGCGCTTTGCCGACAAAACAGGGCAGCAGGTGGTGTTGGAAGTGGTTGGTGGAAAGCCCGTGTTTTATGAAAACAAGTTGGGTGTGCTGACCAATTCTCCGGGTTTTGAGTGGCAATTGACCAATTTGAACAATTATGTCAATCTGGTGTCGGGCACAGCTCCGGTGCAACAATTGGAAGGAGCCACCTTGGCTTCGTTTGGGGCCGGAAGCGGCATGTTGGGCTTGCCGGGCGATGTGACTCCTCCTTCGCGTTTTGTGCGGGCGGCTTTTTATCAGACAACAGCTCCGCAACAACCGGTGGCCGAAGCTGCCGTACGTCAGTGCTTCCAGATATTGAACAACTTTGACATTCCAGTGGGGATAGAGTTTCCGGCAGGAAAGGCCCCGGCCGATTTGCCCAGTGCCACCCAGTGGACTTCGGCAACCGATCCGGTCAACCTGAAAATATATTATCGCACCATGTACGACAGCCGCATCCGCTGCATCGATTTGAATGCGATAAATTTCGTGTCGGTCCGTTATGCAGCCCGTCCGCTTGACGAGGTCCGTGAACAACCGATAAATGTGCTGAAAATAAAATGAAACCGACAGGTTTGACTTGTCATTGAAGGGGGGCTGGAAGCCCCCTTTTTTGTGGCGCACGGTCAATTTGCATGTGCAATGTGTGTTTTTCGTGAGGATATTATTCCGAAATTCCGTAAGTTTGCAGCGTGAAGCGTGAAGCTTGTTCCGCTTTTACGTTTGAAGGAAATATAAAAATGGAAATGCACATGATAAAGAAAATTTTATTGTTAGGTTCCGGGGAATTGGGAAAGGAATTTGTTATAGCAGCCAAGCGTAAAGGACAGTATGTGGTGGCTTGCGATTCGTATGCAGGAGCTCCGGCCATGCAGGTGGCCGATGCATGTGAAGTGTTCAACATGTTGGATGGTGATGAACTGGATGCGGTTGTGGCCAAGCATAAGCCCGATATCATTGTGCCGGAGATAGAGGCCATTCGTACGGAGCGTCTGTATCATTTTGAAGAAGAAGGCATACAGGTTGTGCCGAGTGCCAGGGCTGTGAATTTCACCATGAACAGGAAGGCCATCCGTGATTTGGCCGCCAAGGAATTGGGACTGAAAACAGCCAGGTATTTTTATGCAAAGTCGTTGGACGAACTGAAGGCGGCGGCACAGAAAATAGGTTTTCCCTGTGTGGTCAAGCCATTGATGTCATCGTCGGGCAAGGGCCAGTCATTGGTGAAGAGTGCCGATGAACTGGAACAGGCATGGGAGTATGGTTGCAGTGGAAGCCGTGGTGACATAAAGGAACTCATTATTGAAGAGTTCATTCATTTTGATTGTGAGATTACATTGCTTACAGTCACTCAGAAGAACGGTCCGACCTTGTTCTGCCCGCCTATCGGCCATGTGCAGAAAGGAGGAGACTATCGTGAAAGTTTCCAGCCGGCCTATGTCACTCCTGAACATTTGGCCGAGGCACAGCGCATGGCCGCCAAGGTAACGGAATCGTTGACCGGTGCAGGTATATGGGGTGTGGAATTTTTCTTGAGCCATCGCGATGGAGTGTATTTTTCGGAACTCTCGCCCCGTCCGCATGATACCGGTATGGTGACATTGGCCGGAACCCAGAACCTGAATGAGTTTGAATTGCATTTGCGTGCCGTGTTGGGATTGCCAATTCCAGGAGTCACGCAGGAACGCATGGGTGCAAGTGCCGTTATCTTGTCGCCTATAGCCAGTAAGGAACAGCCCCGTTATCGCGGAATGGAAGATGTATGTGGTGAAACGGATACTTATTTGCGTATTTTCGGTAAGCCTTATACCAAAGTAAACCGTCGCATGGGGGTTGTGTTGTGTTATGCACCTAATGGCAGTGACATGGATGCTTTGCGTGACAAATGCAAGGCTGCCGCAGCAAAAGTAGAGGTCTATTAGGCCGTATGGACTAAGGTAAGGAGGCAAGAGGCAAAGACGGGGCTGTCTTTGCCTCTTGCTTTTTTCCTGCTGTTTTTTATCCGGGAATGCTGAATTTCCTGTCGGCAAACAGTTCGGCAAGGCCGGAAATCTGTTTCAGTCGTAGCAGTTCGTCCCTGTCCATGCCAATGTTCTGCATAATCCAGGAATCGGTTACACCCGATTTTTTCAGTTCCGATACGATTTGTGTCATTAATTCAACGCTGTGCACGCCTCTGGCTCTGTTGTGCCGTATGGTTGAGGCCATTCGGTTTGACAGGTCCTTGTTGATGACACTTACCGGTAGCATGCCTTTTTCACGTTCGAAAATGCGCTTTGATGTTTTCAGCACCAGATATCGGTGGTATCCATCAACCAGTTCGTATATGTCTTCCTCTTCGATGTAGTAGCACACGCATGGCATGGTGTATCCATCTTCCCAAATGGATTTCTCCAGCAACTGCATTTCCGGTGGCGGAACAATGTTGGGATTGTATGAATTGGCTCTTACTTTTTCTATTGGTACGGCTTTGATCCCGTATACCGGACTTTTGTATTCTTCCATTGTTTTATGATTTGTTTTTTGAAAGAACCGAATGTTGTTAAGGATGTGCCCCTGTTATGTCGGTTTTTTATTCGTTTTCTTCTTGATTGTTGTTATAGAGCATCATGGCCCGTTCTCTTTTAAGTTTTTCTTCTTTCGTTGGGGAAAAACCCATGTATCTGCATGTATGGTCGTTTTTCAAGATGCAGATGCAAATGCGCTTAAAAGTAGGAAGCTCCTTGAACTCGGCTATGTTCATGTCGTCCATATATTCCATTTTGACTGCCTTTTTGCGGGTTTTGTAGCTGCTGGGTACAACTTCCAGCTTGATACCGGCATCGAGCAGTTTTTGTATGGTGTCGTCATCGAGGCAGCCTCCTCTTGAGCGCCAGAAGTCTATGCTTACGGCCAGTTTTCTCCGGTAATTGTCGCTTACATCCTCGGGAAGTGTAGACAGCAGAAAGTTCATGTAGCTTTCCCATGTGTGGCCGGAGGGTGGCTCGGACATGTGTTTCCCCGTCGCGGCAGTTTTTCCATAAATGGCGGTGAAGTTGACTCCGTTGACCCGGCAGATCATTTTTCCCCACATATCGGGGTCTATGGCCCGATATAGCTGCAGGCTTTCGCGGGCGGTGGAAATGAAAGGGCTGGCCACCCGTTGCTTTTCCAGAGGAACCCGGGCTTTATAATACAAGTCGTACAATTTGTTGTAGTCCCAGCCGAATTTGCCGTTGGCGGTCCAAATGTCGGTAGTCAGCCAGTCGTATATCAAGTATGCATTGAATATGTTGTTCTCAACCCGGTTTGTCCATTTCAGCTTTTTATAATATGATATTCTCCTTTCGGAATAGATGGTACGCCATCGGTTGAAGCTTTCCTGCGTGCGTATGCCGATAAGGCAGCAGGTTTTGTAAGCTTGTTTACGTTGGTGATACCATGTGGCGAACATGGTTTGAAAATCATAGTCCCACATGTTCTCATCGTAAAAATCGAAGTCTTCTTTTGTGTAGCAGTTTTGTGGCAGTTTGCGTACCCAAAGGTCACGATGTTCATCATCCCACGGTCTCCAATAGGTTTGGAACATGGAGGTGCAAGTGGGAACTTTGAAAGGAACGCATACATGATATACTTCCAGTATGTCGGAATTGTCGGCGAACATCCGTTCCACATATTTTGTGGTCTCGGTGTATTGTACCTCATAGTCCATGTGGAATACTCCGATTTTCTTTTTCAATCCGTTACGGCGAATGTAGTCGATGCACATGTTGAGCAGGACTCCACTGTCCTTGCCTCCGGAAAAAGATACATATATGTTGTCGAAATCGTGGAAAACCAAGTCGAGCCTTTGCAAGGCCAGCTCGTATACGTTAGCTTTTCTTTCCTGTCTCTGCATAAATCAGCTTTACATATTTCTTCCAATAGAGAATTACCTTGAAGCCATGAAGTGAAAACAGCTCGGTGTGGCGTATTTGTGCAACAGCTTCAATGGGAAAATCCTGGTGCATTTCAATGACATGTTGCAGAAGTGCGGAAAACACTTCCGGTTTGTCATTGGCAATGTAGTAGTTGTTGATGATGCATTTGGATTTCCTTTGTTCGACGGGAATGAATCCAAGCACTTGGGTGTCATCGTGAGCTATATGCCAAGTGTAGTTCTCTGCTGTTTTAAAAGGATAGTTGTTGTTGTATTTCAGCACGGACTTGTCCATTACCAAATGGCCAATCCACTGGAATAAAAGCTGGTCTTTTCCATTGCAAACAAATATTTTCATTGTCTTGAATTTGTACGGCAAGAACAAAGATAGCATTATTTTAACCAAATTGGCGAATAAAGTGCTATAAAATAACTTAAAAATATGCTTGTGGCATGCTGTTTGTAACGAATCGCTTTTTTAATTTTGTGGTATTTTTATAGATTGTGTTTGGGGTCGGGAAACCGACGCGTTGTCTGTGAGATTATATGAGAAAGTATATGTTGTTGGGTGTGCTGTTCTGTTTCGCCATGTCGACAGTGGCGAATGACAGTGTTCGTGTGAAATTGCCTCATTTTTTTTCGGTAAATTCGGGTTTTGGTTCGGCACTTCCCAATACGGACTTCATGTCGGGAAGACATGGCACTCCACTCTATTCAACATTGGCATTGAAGTATGGTTTTGCAGCTTATGGACGCACGGCTCAAGACTATCTGTTCGGCCAGCCTTATGTTGGGGTGGGCATTGATGTTTCGGGATTTTATGGAAGGAGGCAGGACATAGGTTTGCCGGTGTCAATATATCTTTTCCAGGGAGCCGAGTTGCTTTCATTCTCCCCGTCTTCGTCCTTGAATTATGAATTTAATTTGGGTGGTTCTTTCAATTGGAATCCCTATGATCCGTTTACCAATCCGGACAATGATATTATAGGAAAGTCATCGGCTATTCATTTCTCGGCCAAATTGTACTATAACTGGAAAGTGGCCCGGAAGTTCGATTTGAAGATAGGGGCCGATTTGACTCATTTTTCCAATGGGGCACGCCGTTATCCGAATAATGGTATGAACATGGCCGGTGGTTTTATGGAGGTGGCATATCATTTGAATCGTGAGAAGCCGTTTCCCGAGAAGGAATCTCCCTTTGTGCTGCCTCCTGTCCGCAAGACCCGGGAGCAGGAAATCCTGCTTCTGCTGAGTAACCGGAATACGACGATAAACAACTGGCAGGATTGCGGATTGTCCTCCCCTTATGTGCAACGGAACTTCAGAGTGTTGGGACTGGGTTATTCTTATCTTTTTGTTCCGGCTCGCAGGGTCAAATGGGGGCCCAGTGTGGAACTTTCGTATGATGAAAGCGGTGGGGTGACTTCAAGGCGTGAAGTGAATCCGCGTGATGGGTTGGTTTATGATCGTATAATCATGGGAAAACCGGCCGATCGTTTTTCCTTGGGTGTGTCCATGAAAGGAGAGTTTGTGATGCCGTATTATTCGTTTTTTGCCAATTTGGGGTATGACTTCATCCAGTCGAAGACGAATGTAAACATGAATGCACAAATCAAGCGTTTGTATCAAATCATTGGTGTGAAGTTCAACTTGAATAAACATTTTTTTGTTACGGCAGCGGTCAGGGCCGTCGATTTCAGTGTGGTGCACTATTTGTATATGAACATAGGTTATACCATCCTGTAGATAGATGTGCTATGCGGATATAAAGAAAAGCGGAATGCAACATGTTGCATTCCGCTTTTCTTTATTCTTTTCTTGTGCGCAGGATGAGACTCGAACTCACACGGCCTAACGGCCACTACCCCCTCAAAGTAGCGTGTATACCAATTTCACCACCTGCGCAAAAATACGCGTACCCAAAACAGGACTCGAACCTGCACAGCCTTGCGGCCACTAGTCCCTGAAACTAGCGTGTCTACCAATTCCACCATTTGGGCATATATGGGTTTTGTTCACATAAAAAAGCGAAACTCTCTTGTTTCGCCTTGCTTTTTTTGTGGAGCGAAAAACGGGACTCGAACCCGCGACCCCAACCTTGGCAAGGTTGTGCTCTACCAACTGAGCTATTTTCGCAAGTGTCAACGTCAAGTGTAACTCTCAATTGCGGTGCAAAGATATATCCTTTTTTGTAAACTGCAAAATGTTTTTTCGAAAAAAACGAATAAAAAAATGTTCTTTTATTGTATTTTTGCACGCCTTAATCGCATGCATGAAAACTGTTAAGCCGAAAGTGCTTAATAAATAGATATTTTGAAAACATTGACGGAAACATGTTGGAAACAAAAAACAGAGATGAACTGAAGTTGCTTCGCGGCATAAACGATAAAATGAACAAGGCCATTCGCGATTATGCGTTGATAGAGGAGGGAGATCATGTGTTGGTCGGACTTTCGGGAGGAAAAGATTCCTTGGCTTTGGTTGAATTGTTGGGGACGCGTATGAAGATTTTTGCACCACGCTTTCGGGCAACGGCAGTACATATCACGCTGGAAAATATTCCTTATCGGGCTGATTTGGATTTCCTGAAAAGTTATTCGGAAAGCTGGGGGCTTTCTTTTATACATAAAGTTACCGGTTATGATGAGAGTACTGACAGGCGTAAGTCACCTTGTTTCTTGTGCTCCTGGAACCGTCGGAAAACTTTGTTCCAAACGGCTCAGGAACTTGGATGCACGAAAATAGCTTTGGGGCATCACTTGGATGATGCGGTGGAGACCCTTCTGCTTAATATGTTTTACCAGGGTACCATTGGCACTATGCCTCCCAAACTGAAAATGGATAAGTTTGATATGACCATTATACGTCCTTTGTCATTGGTTCCGGAGCGTGATGTTGAACAATTGGCGCGGTTGCGTCAATGGCCGAAACAGGTGAAGAACTGTCCGTACGAGAAAGAATCGTCACGGCAAAAAATGAAGGAGTTGCTGTGCTGGCTGGAACAGTGTAATCCGGCTGTACGGCAAAGTGTGTGGGCGGCTATGGAACATATACAATCCGGCTATTTGCCCCAAAAGGAAAGTTTATAAAAAACGATAATATAAAAAAGTATGATGAAAGCAGTTCTTACGATTGGTTTGTTGGTTATATCCAACATCTTTATGACGTTTGCCTGGTATGGGCATTTGAAGTTGAAAGAATTCAAATGGTTTGAGGCTCTGCCTTTGATTTTGGTTATCCTCATGAGTTGGGGGGTGGCATTGTTCGAGTATATGTTTCAGGTGCCGGCCAATCGGATAGGCTTCCGTGAAAACGGAGGGCCGTTTTCGCTCTTGCAACTGAAGGTAATTCAGGAAGTGATAACTCTTGTGGTTTTCACGGTGTTTTCGCTGACTGTGTTCAAAAATGAAACTTTCCGTTGGAATCATTTGGTTGGTTTTGCCTTTCTTGTGCTGGCGGTATATTTTATTTTCAGAAAATAGAACGGTTGCATAGCGAAATACAGAACTACGAGTGTGGCGAGACATGGCGCAAGGGCGATGTCTCGCTTTCTTTTTCTCAATGAAGTGTTTGGGTGTAATGATAAAAATCTGTCAATATGACAGAAAAACACATGCTTGTTTATGACAAAAGATACTATAGAAAGTGTGTCGTTTTTCTATAGTATTTTATGCAATCTTCTATAGTATTTTATACAACTTTCTATAGTATTTTACTCAATCCTCTATAGTATTCCGGATTCTCTTTTTTTGCGGAGGTTGCATCCCGTGTTTTTTGGTTGCGTTCATGTGGAGGCTAGGGGTGGGGCATATGAAAATTGCAGGCTTCTGTATACGGAGATACGGAAGCCTGCAGTTGCTTAAAAAAGTTTCTGGTCGCAATGACGATATTTGCCCAGTGTTGGTTATTGCGCTTCGATAATTGAAAGTATTTGAGCGCGTAACTCGTTGATGTGTTGGGTCTGTTGTTTGCGGCTTTTTTTCAATATCTGATATCTGATACGGTTGATGTGTTTTCCTGCCATTGTGTACCATTTGAATGCCCATTTTCCCAGCAGGTATTGGGCCGGAATGAACAGAAGAACCGACCACCACGGAGTGGGTGAAAGAATGGTAAAAAGAATGGTTTGCAACAGGTAGAATATGGGAAATGTGATGATGCCGCCCAACACGAAATCAAATGAACTGAAGAAGCCATCGTATTTTACGCCCATTTTCTTGCGGATAAAGCTGGGAAGCAGGAATGGAAACATGTTCAGTACGAAACCGCATACAAATACAGGTACTGTCAGCAACAGCCACAGATTTTGCAATATGAAGAGGAATGCATTTGCCGGTTGTTGCAATGTTTCTTCGGTCAGCCGCAGGTGTTTTTTCAATGTTCTGTATTCATTGCATATTTCATTGAGCTGTTCGGCTTTTTCGGGTGTGTTCGTTTCCAATGCGATAAGTCGTTCGGCTGTTTGTTGGCGGACCCGGAAACACGATGCTGCATCGCTTTTACCGAACTGTGTTCTTGCTATGGTTCGATCGGTAGCGTAAACGGCCGTTACGAAAGCATCATAATACTTTTCGGTAGCCAGGTCGACCGTTTGTTTGTGCAATGCGCTTTTCAGGTCGGCGCGCAATGTGTTGATGGCTATGGCCGGATTCTCCTTGTACAGCGGCATGTAGTCGTTTACTATGAGCGGGGTGCCATAGTTGGCAATGACTTCGGCTCCAAAATGTCGACGGTCGCTGTAATCAATGCCTACGGGGATAATCTTAATGGGTTCCTTGTCACCTGTTTTTTCCTGGGCGGTAAATGCAATGCGGAAGATGCCTTTTGCGAACGAACGCAATTTGCGCTGGTCTCCCTGGTTGCCTTCCGGCATTACACAAAGGGCATTGTGCTGCTCGAGCACCTCGCGTGCTTCATCGAAAGTGGCATCGTTCTTGCCTAAGTTTTCATAGCCATCGCGAATGCGGAATGCAGGCAGGATTTTCAGGAAGCGGAGCACCTTGGCAAAGAGTCCTTTCTTGAAAATGTCGGAGCGTGCAACAAACGTATTTGACAGTTTGTATGGTGTGCTGGCCAGTATGACCAGTGCATCCATCAATGCATTCAGATGATTGGGGGCGAAAATCACCGGACCGCGTTCGGGGATGTTTTCTTTTCCCAATACAATGAATTTGGAATAGAAGCGTTTGAAAACAGGGTTCACATATCTCCGTCCCAAACGATAGGAAAGGGTCAGGTCGTATATTTTAGACATAATAATTTTTCGTGTTCATTTCGGCCTGCAAAAATAATAAGATTTGATAAAAAAATGAATTTTGTCCGGACAATTGCTGTGAAAGGACACTTGTTACAGCCTGCCGGCATACATTCTGCAACATCGTTGAGCTTGATTGTATGGCTCGGGCGTTTCGGGTTACGACAAAAAAATGTCCTTTGGATTTCCAAAGGACATTTTTTTGTCGTGTTTAGGATAGCAGGCGGATTATCCTTCCTTTTCAACGTTTGGCAGTTCCAAGCCGAGTTTCTTTTTCTTGTCCACCACTTTAAGCACGAAGCCCAGCAGCAAGGCGGCTACTCCCAAACTAGCCAGCATGATGAGGGCTGCGGTATAGTCGTATGAAACGGCGGCTTCCTCGGCGCTGATAGCTCCGCTGGCCAGGTCGGCGGTCAGTTGCGGGTTGGTGCTGTCGAGCACCTTGCCGATGAGAAGCGGGAAGAGCCACAAGCCAATGTTCTGTATCCAAAAGATGAGTGCATAAGCACTGCCGATGATTTTTGCATCGACCAGTTTCGGGACGCTAGGCCACAAGGCGGCCGGTACCAGCGAAAAGCTCGCTCCAAGTACTAAAATGGTGAGGTATGCTACAGTTACGCCTCCAACGCTGTTGCCTTTGAATTGAGGCAGTACAAAGGCGAATGTAAGGTGACAGAGAATGAGCAGCAGTGATCCGATGACCAGCATGGAGGCGGCTTTGCCTTTATGGTCTACGTAGCTGCCCAAAATGGGCGTAATGCCCACTGCCAGCAGAGGAAATACGGCAAATACGGTTTCGGCACTTTGACGCATATAACCCATATAGCAGAACACTATCAACGCTATGCAGGCTGTGATGAGCAGTCCCGTTTTGGCCGCAATGCTTTTTTGAAAGTTGCTCATGAAGGAAGAGGCAGCAACTATCAGCATGATGACGTATTGTATGATTGTGACTTGGTTGCTGGCCCAAAACGAGTCGGCAGGCACTTGTGTAAAGGTGAGGTTGCATTGCAGCATGTTTACTGCATATTTTTGGAAAGGGAAAATGGCAGAGTAGTAAAGAACGCAGAGCAAAGCCACCAGCCAGAATCCGCTGCTTGTGAGGATGGCGCCCAAATCGCTGATTTTAAAAGGATCGTCCTTTTCTTCCGCTTCTCCGGTTTGCGCGTCAAGTTTTTTGTCCATGAAAAAGTAAACGATGAACATGATGAGTGCGATAAGCAGCAGGACTACGCCGAATGCTACCGAACGTGAAACATTGATGCTGCCTCCCCATTTGGCGAACATGGGTGAAAATATCATGCAGGTAGCTACGCCCAGTCGGGCCAATGCCATTTCTGACCCCATGGCCAATGCCATTTCGCGCCCTTTAAACCATTTTACAATGCCGCGGCTTACGGTGATGCCTGCCATTTCGACGCCGCATCCGAATATCATGAAGCCGATGGCTGCTACTTTGGCTGATGCGGGCATGCCCCGGTAAAAAGGAGAAATGCCCAGTTCGTCAAACCCTGGGATATAGTTCAGATGATTGATAAACCATGTTTCAAGCTCGCTTCCGATAAATGAGTCGGACACGGCGTACCACTTGATGACGGCACCGACCAGCATGACCGCTCCCGACAAAACGGCGGTGAAGCGGACCCCCATCTTGTCGAGTATAATGCCGGCGAAAATGAGGAAAAACACGAATACGTTGAGGAATGTTTCCGACCCTTGCATGGTACCGAAAGCGGTAGAGTCCCATCCGCGGGTCGATTGCATGAGGTCTTTGATGGGAGAGAGGATGTCCATAAATATATATGAACAGAACATGGCCGAAGCCAGGAGCAACAGTGCTGTCCAGCGTATGAAAGCATTGTCGCGAAGGGTTTTTGAAATTTTTTCAGTCATGATAATTTGTATTGTGTTCAATTAAATAGATGAAATGAAGCGCAAAACTACAAAAAATTATTGTAGTTGTAACAGTGGGGGAAATTTTCATAAAACAAGTTAACAAATGCTGTCAAAATGATCGTTTTTCCGGTAGTTGTGTTTTCGGTATTATTTTTGTGTGGCAGCAAGTGTGTATGCGAAGACCGGTGCGGTTGCCCCTTCTTTGCGGTTAACAGGTTTATATTTATCTTTGTGACAAAAATAAAGCGGAGAAATGATTATGAATTATTCTGAACAATTGCAGGATGTGCTGTCTTACAGCATGCAGGAAGCCGAGCGTTTGGGCAATAATTATGTGGGGCCTGAACATCTGTTGCTTGCCATTTTACGCAATGGGGAAGGAAAGGCTATTGATATATTGAATTATTTGCAGGTGAATGTACAGAAAATAAAACAGACAATAGAAAGTCAGATACGGACCGACATGGCACCGGCTGCGGGAGATACTCTTTCGGTGCTGAGAAGTACGGAGCGCATTAAAAAGTTGATGGAACTGGAGTCGCGTTCGTTGTCGGCCGATGTGGTGGATACGGAGCATTTGTTGTTGGCCATATTAAAGGAAAAGAACAATCTGGCAGTGGATGTGTTGGCTGCAGAGCATGTGTCGTATGAGTCGGCAAAGGCCTACCTGCAGGGTTCGACAGCCAAGCCGCGTTTGGGAACCGATTTCCCTGATGAAGATGAGGAGGATGAGGATGTGAACGTGCACTATTCTCAGCGCAGATCGTCGGCAGCTTCATCGGCTTCGCAAAAGCAAAGTGACACACCGGCGCTTGACTCGTTTGGAACCGACATAACGAAAGCTGCTTTGGAGAATCGGCTTGACCCTATTGTGGGACGAGAAAAGGAAATAGAACGCTTGGCCCAGATATTAAGCCGTCGAAAGAAAAACAATCCGGTGCTGATAGGTGATCCGGGTGTGGGAAAATCGGCCATTGTCGAGGGGCTGGCTTTGCGCATTATGCAGCATCGTGTGTCGCGTGTATTGTTTGACAAGCGGGTCGTTTCGCTTGACATGGCTTCGATTGTAGCAGGCACAAAGTATCGCGGGCAATTCGAGGAACGAATCAAAGCCATATTGAATGAATTGCAGAAAAATCCGAACATCATTCTTTTCATTGATGAAATTCATACAATAGTCGGGGCTGGTGGAGCGCCTGGTTCGCTGGATGCGGCAAACATGCTGAAACCAGCTTTGGCCCGTGGAGAGATTCAGTGTATCGGTGCCACGACACTTGATGAATACAGGCAGAGCATAGAGAAAGATGGTGCTTTGGAGCGTCGTTTTCAGAAAGTGCTGGTTGAACCGACAACAGCAGATGAAACTCTGCAAATACTGCGTAACATACAAGACCGGTACGAATATCATCACAATGTGCGTTATACACCCGAGGCCATTGAGGCTTGTGTCCGTCTGACCGACCGGTATATAACCGACCGTGCATTTCCCGATAAAGCTATTGATGCTTTGGATGAAGCCGGTTCGCGTGTACACATCGGTACCGTTTCGGTGCCTGCAGAAATAGAGGCACTGGAAAAGAAACTGGATGAGTTGCGTGCAGAAAAAGCGAGAGTATTGGAAGCACAGCAATATGAACTTGCCGTACCTATACGCGATCAGGAAAAACAGACACAATATGCGTTGGATGATGCTATACGTCGTTGGGAGGAAGAAGCGCAGCAACATCCGGAAACAGTAGATGAAGAACAAGTGGCAGAAGTAGTGGCCATGATGTCAGGCATTCCGGTGCAGCGCATAGCACAGGCTGAAGGTTTGAAACTCCGTCAGATGAAAGATGTGCTTCAAAGCAAAATTATCGGTCAGGACGATGCGGTGGAAAAAATAGTAAAAGCCATACAGCGTAACCGTATAGGACTCAAGGATCCGAACAAGCCTATAGGTTCGTTTATATTTCTAGGTCCGACAGGTGTGGGAAAAACACACTTGGCAAAGTCGTTGGCTGAATTCATGTTTGACAGTCAGGATGCACTGATACGTGTTGACATGAGTGAATATATGGAAAAATTCAGTGTCTCGCGTCTTATTGGGGCTCCTCCCGGTTATGTGGGGTATGAAGAAGGCGGCCAATTGACAGAACGGGTACGCCGTAAGCCCTATTCCATAATCTTGTTTGATGAAATAGAAAAGGCGCATCCGGATGTGTTCAATCTTTTGCTTCAGGTAATGGATGAAGGACGTTTGACAGACAGTTTGGGGCGTCGCATCGACTTCAAGAATACGATTATCATCATGACTTCAAATGTCGGAACGCGCCAACTCAAGGATTTTGGACGGGGAATAGGCTTTAATGTGGAGACCGATACGAAAATGACTTCTGAATATTCACGCGGAGTTATTCAAAAGGCACTGCAGAAAACATTCTCTCCCGAGTTTCTGAATCGTGTGGATGATGTAATCATATTCGACCAGCTGAGTAAAGAAGCGATATTCTCCATAATTGATTTGGAATTAAAAGGGCTGTTCGGACGTGTTACGGAAATGGGGTACAAGTTGGAACTTTCGGCCGAAGCAAAAGATTTTATAGCCGAGCAAGGGTATGATGTGCAATATGGAGCGCGTCCGTTGAAGCGGGCTATCCAACGGTATATGGAAGATGAACTGGCCGATGTGATTCTTGCCGGTGAAGTTGAAGTGGGCGATACCATTATGATGACTCTTGATAAGGAAAACAAGAAAGTGAAGGCTGAAATCATCAAACCATCCCAGGCTTTGAAAGAACCTCCAAAAGAATTGGAAGAATGATCGGTGGAATGAGTTCCGCCGGTAAGAACGACTGGATAACAGCCCTTGCCATGTGTTGTGGCAAGGGCTGTTTGCGTGCTTTGTGTCTTGCATGGCAGGAAGTCGTAGGCTTATTTGAACGGGACAAGTTACAATGTTGGGAAGTTTTGGAATAGAAAATTAGGACTTTATGTCTGGAAAATAACCTAAAAATGCGCAGAAAAGAATATGAATCGTTATTATTTTGCTGTAAAATCTGTAACTTTGCATATCATAAGGAGCCTATGGCATTAAACTGAAATATCATTCATGGACTTACAACAACTTCTTCGAGCCAATATCCGGAAACTTCATCCATATTCTTGTGCCCGCGATGAATTCAAGGGCGAAGCATCGGTTTTTCTTGATGCAAACGAAAATCCATACAATGCACCTTTCAACCGTTATCCGGATCCTTTGCAGATAAAACTCAAACAACGAATTTCCGCTTTGAAAGGCGTGGCATGGGAAAACGTGTTTTTGGGAAATGGAAGTGATGAGCCGATAGATTTGCTTTACAGGGCTTTTTGTGAGCCCCGTGTAGATAATGTCGTAGCCATTGAACCTACGTATGGAATGTATAAGGTGTGTGCCGACATTAATGATGTGGAGTATCGCAAAGTGTTGCTTGATGAAGGTTTTGAACTTTCGTCCGCTAATCTGTTGGCTGCAACCGATGCGCATACGAAGTTGGTATGGCTGTGTTCTCCGAACAATCCTACCGGTAACAGTTTGAATGTGGTTGAAGTAGAAACTGTATTGCGCAATTTTCATGGTATAGTGGTACTTGATGAGGCATATATCGATTTTTCGGCCAGGAAAAGTTTTTTGTGTCGTCTGCATGAATTCCCGAACCTGGTGATTTTACAGACTTTTTCCAAGGCATGGGGAAGTGCGGCCATCCGTTTGGGAATGGCTTTCGCATCTGAAGAGATCATACAGGTGTTGAATAAGATAAAATATCCGTATAATGTGAATCTGTTGACCCAACAGCAGGCTTTGGACCTTTTGAATCATGCTGATAGAACCCGCGAATGGGTCAAAATATTGTTGGAGGAACGTGCAAGACTGTTGGAGGAACTGGCTGACATTCCAGTCGTTCGTCATGTTTATCCGACGGATGCCAACTTTGTGCTGGTGAGGGTGCCAGATGCAGATGCTGTTTATTCCTATCTGACGAATAAAGGAATCATAGTTCGTAACCGGAACAAGGTGACTTTGTGTCATGGCGGGTTGCGTATAACGGTGGGCACACCGGAGGAAAATGAAACTCTGGTTCAGGCTTTGAAAGGGATTTGAGCCTTTATCCCCAACTTGCAGTTGTCGATTAAATATTTATCTTTGCACTTTTTAAAAAAGAAAGTAAGAAAAGAAGATGAAGAATATCCGTAATTTTTGCATTATAGCACATATCGATCACGGGAAAAGTACCTTGGCCGACCGCCTGTTGGAATATACCAAGACTTTGGCGGAAAAGGACTTGCAGGCACAGGTACTTGACAATATGGATTTGGAACGCGAACGTGGTATAACAATCAAGAGTCATGCCATACAGATGAATTTCAATATGGATGGGCAGGAGTATATCCTGAACCTGATAGACACTCCGGGGCATGTGGATTTTTCCTATGAAGTGTCGCGTTCTATAGCAGCATGCGAAGGTGCTTTGCTTATAGTCGATGCAACGCAAGGTATTCAAGCTCAGACAATATCCAACCTGTATATGGCAATAGAGCATGATCTGGAGATTATTCCGGTGATGAACAAGATGGATATGGACAATGCGATGCCAGAAGAAGTGGAGGATCAGATTGTGGAGTTGATAGGTTGTAAACGGTCGGATATAATTCGTGCCAGCGGAAAGACCGGTATGGGGGTGGAAGAAATTTTGCGCGCCATAGTAGAACGGGTTCCTGCTCCGAAAGGAGATCCGGATGCTCCGCTTCAATGTCTTATTTTTGATTCTGTATTTAATGCATTTCGCGGCATCATAGCTTATTTTAAAATAGTAAACGGAACAATTCATCCGGGCGATTTGGTGAAATTTATAGCAACAGGCAAGGAATATGATGCGGATGAAATTGGGATTTTGAAATTGGATATGGTCCCTCAACAAAGTTTGAGTGCAGGAAATGTGGGGTATATCATTTCAGGTATCAAGACTTCAAGGGAAGTGAAGGTGGGTGATACCATAACTCACGTGAAGAATCCGGCATTGCATGCCATTGATGGTTTTGAGGAAGTGAAGCCAATGGTGTTTGCCGGGGTTTATCCTATAGAAACGGAAGACTTTGAGGATTTGCGTGCAGCAATAGAAAAACTGCAGTTGAACGATGCTTCCCTTACTTTTGAGCCGGAATCATCGATTGCGTTGGGATTTGGTTTCCGGTGCGGTTTTCTTGGCATGCTTCACATGGAAATTGTACAGGAACGCTTGGATCGTGAATTTGATATGAATGTGATTACAACGGTTCCCAATGTGTCGTACAAAGTTTATACGAAGAAAGGGGAATTGTTGGAGGTTCACAATCCTTCGGGCTTGCCGGATGTGTTGGCCATAGACCGTATAGAAGAACCCTACATCCGTGCTTCCATTATTACAAGAACCGAATACATTGGTCAAATCATGACACTGTGTCTTGGCAAACGTGGTGAGTTGGTGAAACAGGAATATATTTCTGGTAACCGGATGGAGTTGTTGTTTGATATGCCGCTGGGTGAGATTGTATTCGACTTCTATGACAAACTGAAAAGTATATCCAAAGGCTATGCTTCATTTGATTATCACATGAATGGCTATCGCGCTTCGAAACTGATAAAGTTGGATATCCTGTTGAATGGTGAGCCGGTAGATGCTCTTTCATCGCTCATTCATTTTGATAATGCTGTCGCATTAGGTCGTCGCATGTGCGAGAAGTTGAAGGAACTGATACCGCGTCAGCAGTTTGACATAGCAGTGCAGGCTGCAATAGGAGCAAAAATCATAGCCCGTGAAACAATAAAGGCCGTACGTAAGGATGTGACTGCAAAATGTTATGGTGGAGATATTTCCCGTAAGCGCAAATTGCTGGAAAAACAGAAAAAAGGGAAGAAGCGGATGAAACAAATCGGTTCGGTCGAAGTTCCTCAGAAAGCCTTCCTAGCCGTGTTGAAATTGGATTGAACCTAGTTTTGATCCGGCATGCGGAAAGGGGACTGTAGCTAAAAACAAATTAAAAATGGAATTCTGGATATTATCGGTATTTGTTGCCGGTTATTTGTGCATTACATTGGAACAAAGGACCGGAATCAACAAAACGGCCGTAGCATTGCTTACAGGTGTGGTCGTATGGGTTATCTATATGCTACACGCAACCGACAAAGCGGCTGTCAACGGACAGTTGATAGAGCATTTGGGTGATACGTCAAGCACATTGTTTTTTCTCATGGGTGCAATGACTATCATTGAACTTATTGATGCACATAACGGATTTGAATTGATAACCGACCATATTACCCAGAACAAAAAGCGGGTATTGGTGTGGATAGTCGGTTTGATGACTTTTTTCTTTTCATCGGTCTTGGACAATTTGACAACGACTATTGTCATGGTCTCGTTGTTGCGTAAACTGATAGACAATGTGAAAGACCGCATGATGTTTACCGGTGTGGTGGTGATTGCCGCAAATGCAGGAGGGGCATGGACTCCAATCGGTGATGTTACGACTACAATGTTGTGGATTGGAGGACAGATTTCGGCATCGAACATCATGTTAAAACTGTTCTTGCCATCGTTGGTTTCCTTGTTGGTTCCTCTGCTGTTCATTTCACGTGCTATGCATGGTTATATAGAGCGTGCTCCGGAAGGAACGGGCAGGAGGGTTCAATCGTTGAACAAACGTCAACAGGTAGCGGTGCTTTGTCTGGGACTGCTGATACTGATTATGGTTCCGGTTTTTAAGACTTATACGCATCTTCCTCCGTTTATGGGAATGTTGTTTGGAGTTGGCGTGCTATGGGTTGTGACAGAAATCATGCAACGTGCCAATCGTTATGAATCGGAAGAGGCGAATCCTTATTCGTTGGTTCATGCCTTGCATCACATTGACATGTCAAGCATATTGTTTTTTCTTGGGATTCTCACGGCAGTAGCAGCACTTGAAGTGTCGGGCATTTTGGCGACGGCTTCAGATTGGCTCATGGCCCATGTGGGTAGTCAGGATATCATAATACTCATTATAGGTCTTGTGTCTTCTGTTGTGGATAACGTACCATTGGTGGCTGCAACGCAAGGAATGTACAGTTTGTCACTTTTCCCGATGGATAATTGCATTTGGGAATTGTTGGCCTACGCTGCAGGGACCGGAGGAAGTATACTCATTATTGGTTCAGCTGCAGGAGTGGCGGCTATGGGAATGGAAAAAATTAATTTCATGGACTATGCCAAACGTGTCACTCCTTGGGCTTTGTTGGGCTATTTTGCCGGAGCTTTTGTCTATTTTGTACAAAACGAATTGTTGACATTGATTTAAAAATAATACTAAAAAAGGATTTGCAACATGGAACTGATTTATCGTAATGACAATTTTAAACGCTTTTACCGCTGGATAAACCGTTATGGAAGGCGTGTGAATACAGGAATGGTTTTATTGACGGTAGCGTTGGTCACTATGGTAATAGCCAATTCTCCGTTACGTTCTTGGTATGAAAACTTGTGGGGGATAGAGATAACGTTAGGAACAGCCGATTTTAATTTTTTCAGTCACAATGGCCATAACATGACGCTGCTCACCTTTGTGAACGATGCATTGATGGCTATTTTCTTTTTTTCTGTCGGTTTGGAAATCAAACGTGAGATGCTGGTAGGCGAACTTTCATCGTTCAGGCAAGTTCTGTTACCTTTTTTGGCTGCTTGTGGCGGAATGATTCTTCCGGTTGTATTCTTTTTTGCAAGTGGAAAGTTGCAGTCGTTTTCTCCGGAAGAGTTGCGAGGTATGGCTATTCCGATGGCAACCGACATAGCTTTTTCTTTGGGAGTGTTGAGTTTGTTCGGCAGTCGTGTCCCGGCCGCTTTGAAAGTGTTTTTGCTGGCATTGGCCATAGTTGATGACATTGGTGGTATTGTGGTGATTGCTTTGTTTTATAGTGAGCTTTCCATGTCATCGTTGGTTTATATGGGCCTGTCCGTGCTCATGTTCGGTATATTGATAGCGGGTAACCGGTTGCGTGTAAACAGTAAACTGTTTTATGTGTTGTGTGGAGTGGTGGTCTGGTATTTATTCTTGCAGGCTGGCATACATCCTACCATAGCCGGTGTGTTGGTTGCCTTTACTGTTCCTGCTCGTCCATATCTGAATATAGGAAATTATGCTTTCGGTCTGCAGCGGGAACTGGATTTGCTGAAATCGACAGCTTCATATTCAGATGAGGATAATATTATTCTTTCAAACATGCAGATTAAATTTCTTTCTCGGATAGAGAGAGCTTCTGATAAGGCCATTAGTCCATTGCAAGATATGGAAGACAATTTAAATGGCATAGTCAATTATTTTATCATGCCTTTGTTTGCTTTTGCCAATGCAGGTGTCGTGTTTGATTTGTCGGGTGGCCTGTCTGTATTCTTTTCGGGTATAACCGTCTCAATTATGTTAGGGTTGGTATTGGGCAAGTCCTTGGGCATTCTGTCATTCTCATGGATTGCTGTGAAGTTGAACATTTGCACGTTGCCGACAGGGGTGACATGGAAAAAATTGTTTGGAGTTTGTCTATTGGGAGGAATAGGTTTCACGGTGGCTCTCTTTTTGTCGAGTCTTTCCTATCCGGTTGGAAGTGCTTATCTGAACCAGGCTAAATTGGGCATTATATCCGGTTCTTTGCTTTCCGGTCTGTTTGGTTATCTGTATTTGAATAACGTGTTGCCAAAGCAGCATAAAGGAAAGTCAGACCAGGAGGCCAGGCATTGACATCGTATCCAAAAACAAAAATATGCATGGATGGGGCAGTTCAAAAGTTTGAACTGCCCTTTTTGCTTTGTATAGACTTAACCCTGCTAAGCTAAATCCAATGAAAGCAATTTGTGTTTGTTTTGGGTAAGTGGTCGGTTGCATTCGGCTGTAGGTCGTTGTTATTTGTTGCTTCTTTTTAATCGCTTTTTCCCGGGGTTTGGTCGGTGAAATCCTCTTCTATTTCTATTGCATTTGTGCGACAGATTTCCGGCAGATAATTTTGTGTTCAAAACGATATGGAGATGAAGCGAAAAATGTTAATGGCAGGTAGTATGTTTTGGGCCTGTATGTTCTGTGTTTGTTCGCAGGATGCAGTTCGGGTGTGGACTTTGCAAGATTGTCTGACGTATGCCGAGGAGAATAACATTCAGATACGCCAGAGTCGTAATGACTATCTTTCGGGAGTGGAGGACACCAAGGAAGCCAAGGCAGCTTTGTTCCCTTCGCTGTCGGCAACGGTCGATCAGTCGTATGTCAATAACCCTGCGGCAAGCAGCACAAACCGTAATACGTATTCCGGTTCCTATTCATTGAATGCGGGGATGACGGTTTTCCAGGGAGGCAAGTTGCGTACGGCTGTCAAAATGCAGAATGTGCAGAACCAGATGGATGAGTTGGCACTGGAAGAGGCGGCGATTGATATCCGCATGGCCATTGTGCAGGCTTACATGCAATGTCTGTATGCATCGGAAGCCATAGTGATAAACCAGAGCATGACCGAGGCGGCCAAAAGGCAAAGAGACCGGGCCGAGGAAATGTGGAAGGCGGGAGCTGTGAGCAAAGTCGATTTTGCACAGTTGGAAAGTCAATATGCCAGCAATGCCTATCAGGTGGTGGTGGCCCGTTCGAGCTATGACAACTACAAGTTGCAGTTGAAGCAGTTGCTTGAACTTGGCGTAATGGATGATATGGAATTGGCCGTTCCCCGGATAACGGAAGACATGGTGTTGCAGGAATTGCCCTCAAAAGCCACTCTTTTGGACACAGCCATGCAGTTTATGCCAGAGGTGAAACGGGCAGAACTTGCCGTTACTTCGGCTGAATTGGGTGAAAAATCGGCACGTTCGGGCTTTTTTCCGGCTATCTCTTTGTCTGCCGGTATTGGCTCGGGTCATTCAACGAATGCTATGGTACCGGAGAATCAGCTGTGGAACAATCTGAGTGAAAACGTTGGATTGACGGTAAGTGTCCCCCTGTTTTCAAACCGTAAAAACCGTACGGCCGTGAACAAGGCCCGCCTCGCCTTGGAGAATAGCCGGCTTGACCAGTTGAACGTAGAGAAAGAACTTGCACAAGAGGTGGAGGCTGTCTACCTCGATGCGTTGTCGGCACAGTCGCAATATGCGGCTGCTGCGGAAAAAGAAAAATATGCGCAGCAAAGTTACGAACTGACAAGCGAGCAGTTCAGCGTCGGAGCTGCGAACACGGTGGAACTGATTACCGCGCAGAATGAACTGACTGCCGCCCGGCAGGAAACTTTGCAGGCCAAATACATGGCTGTCATGAGTATGGAATTGCTTAATATCTATCAAGGGAAAAAACTGCTTCTCTGACAAAAAAAGAAATCAACAAACCGATCGGATAAATTTCCATTCGGATAATTTGTAGGAATATGAAAAAGAAAAGACGTATCATTACCCTGCTGGCAACGGTTGTGCTTGTAGCTGGTGCGGGTGTGTGGCTTGCAGGCCGCAATTCAGGCAAAACCAAAATGATGATAGAAACAGAGCCGGCGACACGCGTTGCTATCACAAACTCGGTGACGGCTACCGGCACGGTTGAACCCGTAACGGAAGTGGAAGTCGGTACACAGGTTTCCGGTATTATCGACCGGCTTTATGTAGACTACAACGATGTGGTGGAAGCCGGACAACTGATTGCCGAAATGGATAAAGTCACCTTGCAGGCCGAACTGGAGTCGACTGAGGCCCAACTGGCCGGCAGCAAGACGGAGTATGAATATCAGATGAAAAACTACACGCGCACCAAAGTGCTTTTTGAAAAGCAGTTGGTGAGCGATGCCGAGTATGATGAAGCCCTCTATCTGTACGAGAAGGCACGCAATGCCTACGAGCAGAACAAGGCAGCCATGGTCAAGGTGAAACGCAACCTGGGATATGCCACCATTACCAGCCCCATAAGCGGAGTGGTCATTAGCCGGGCGGTGGAAGAAGGACAGACTGTGGCGGCCGGATTTGAGACTCCCACGCTTTTTACGATAGCCAAAGACCTGACCGAGATGCAGGTCGTGGCCGATGTGGACGAAGCCGACATAGGTCAGGTGAAGGAAGGGCAGCGTGTGCAGTTCTCCGTCGATGCCTATCCCGATGATGTGTTCGAGGGGACTGTCAGACAGGTGCGCCTCGAGGCAACTACCGAATCGAACGTTGTGACTTACGAAGTGGTTATCGATGCTCCTAACCCCGACCTCAAGCTGAAGCCAGGTCTGACGGCCACCATCACCATCTATACGCTCGAACGTGAGAATGCACTTGCCGTTCCGACCAAAGCTTTGCGGTTTATTCCCAAGCCCGAACTGCTCGAAGAAATGGGCCTTGCGGTACGTTGGAATCCCGAACCGCCTGCCGGACAGCGTGAAGTGTGGGTGAAAAGGGGACAGGAACTGGTGTCGTGTCACGTTGTTACCGGTGCCACCAGTGGCGACCGGACGGAAATAGTCGAAGGACTCTCCGATGGAGAGGAAGTGGTTTGCGCCATGCTGGTGCCCGACAAGGCTTCGGCTGCCGGCGAAATGCGTGAAAGGAGTCCTTTTATGCCCGGCCCTCCCGGGAAATAGAACGTTTTCCGCCAAAGAAACAGAATAATCACAGTGTAAACAAATCAACGGCAACCCTTGGCCGGCTGCCGCTTCAGAGGAAAGCTATGAACGAAGTAATACGGCTGGAAAATATCCGGCGCGATTTTAAGGTTGGCGAAGAAACGGTACACGCCTTGCGCGGTGTTTCGTTCAACATAGAGTCGGGAGAATTTGTCACCATCATGGGTACTTCCGGCTCGGGGAAAAGTACCTTGCTCAACATACTCGGCTGTCTCGACACGCCGACCTCGGGTGAATACTACCTGGATGGAGCCGCCGTCCGCACGATGGACAAAAACGAGCGTGCCACTTTACGCAACCGGAAAATAGGATTTGTGTTTCAAAACTACAACCTGTTGCCCAAGACAACGGCCATTGAAAACGTGGAGTTGCCGTTGATGTACAATTCGCGCTACTCTTCGGCTGCCCGGAAAGAACGTGCCATCGATGCCCTCCGGGCAGTCGGCTTGGGCGACCGGCTTTTGCACCGCAGCAACCAAATGTCCGGAGGGCAGATGCAGCGGGTGGCCATTGCACGTGCGCTGGTCAACAGTCCGTCGGTCATTCTGGCCGATGAAGCGACCGGCAATCTGGACACGCGGACAAGTTTTGAGGTCCTGGCCCTGTTCCAGCAGTTGCATTCGCAGGGACGTACCATCATTTTCGTGACCCACAACCCCGAAATAGCCCAATATAGCGGACGGAATATCACCTTGCGCGATGGCCGTGTCATAAGCGATGTGGCCAATCCTGCGATGCAGGATGCTGCCGAGACGCTGGCTCGTTTGCCCCAAATGGCCGATTGAAAAAGGGTAGGGACGTGTCCGGTCGTCTGCAAGTAGCCAGTGACAGGTTCCCGTTTGTTCCCTGCGTACGCCGATGGATTTTCGTTGGCACGGAAATTTATTTTTCATGGTACGGAAATAAAATTCCGTCAGCATCAAAAAAACAGTTCAACCGAAAACTTAGCAAATGTTCATCTTATGAATTTTGTCAATCTATTTAAAATAGCGCTCAAGGCATTGAGCAACAACAAGCTGCGTGGCTTTCTCACCATGCTAGGCATTATCATTGGGGTGGCTTCGGTCATTACGATGCTCGCCATCGGACAAGGGTCGAAAAAGAGCATCCAGTCTGAAATCAGCGAGATGGGCTCGAACATGATTATGATTCATCCCGGCGGTGACATACGGGGCGGCGTGCGCCTTGAGGCCGATGACATGGAGTCGTTGAAACTGGAGGATCTCGAATCCATACGGACCGGTTGCAAATACGTTACCTATGTTTCCCCATCGGTCAACAGTGCGGGGCAGGCGGTGTATGGCGCCAACAATACGCCGACCACGGTGTATGGCGTAAACGCCGATTACTTGGACATACGCCGCTATAAGGTGGAAGATGGCGAGTTTTTCGGTGAGCAGGACATCAAGTCGGCTGCAAAAGTCTGTGTGGTGGGAAAGACCGTGGTCGGCGAACTGTTCACCAACGGCGAAAGTCCGGTGGGTCGGGTGATTCGTTTCGGTAAAATACCCTTCCGCATTGTCGGCGTGTTGGAAAGCAAGGGTTACAACAGCATGGGCATGGACCAGGACGACCTCATACTGGCTCCCTATACAACGGTGCAGAAGCGTATTCTGGCAGTGACGCATTTACAGGAAATCACCTGTTCGGCTCTGAGCGAAGAGTACACGGAGGAGGCCATAGAAGAGATAACCGGCATATTGCGTGTCAACCACAGGTTGAGAGAGTCTGATGAAGATGATTTTACCATCCATTCGCAGCAGGAACTGTCGTCCATGCTCACCTCGACTACCGACATGATGACCGTACTGCTGGCGGCAGTAGCGGGCATTTCGTTGCTGGTGGGAGGCATCGGCATCATGAACATTATGTATGTATCTGTCACCGAACGTACGCGGGAGATAGGTCTGAGAATGAGTATCGGTGCGAAGGGGCGCGACATATTGGCCCAGTTTCTGATAGAGTCCATACTGATCAGTGTGACGGGGGGACTCATAGGAGTGGTGTTGGGTATAGGAGCGTCGCTGCTGGTGAATGTCATGGTGGCATATCCTATCTACATTCAACCGTGGAGCGTGTTCCTGTCGTTTGCCGTGTGTACCTTGACAGGGGTCTTTTTCGGGTGGTATCCGGCACAGAAAGCCGCCATGCTCGACCCCATTGAAGCGATACGTTATGAGTGAGAAGGATGATTCAATTGTACGACATTCACACATGGATTTGTTTCTATGACTTGACAATAAAAAACATTATCTTTGCCATTATGCAAGCAATTCAATCTAAATATGTCCACGGACTGATACATGTCGCCGCATGGGGCGTGCTGTTGGGAATGCCGCTGTTCTTTACCGGTTCGCAAGAGTCGGTCATGACTTTCGAGAAGTATCTGCACTTCCTGATTATTCCCTTGTCGTTCATGGTGGTGTTTTATGTCAATTATTTCAGCCTGATACACCGCTATCTCTTTGCAAAACATGTTGGCCGCTTTGTCTTGTGCAATGTGTTGTTGATAGGAGTGGTCATGGTTTCGGTTCACATATTGTTCCGGTGCGTACTTCCTCCACCCGAACCGGCCGATCCTACACTTCCCCCTCGAAGTTGGCGCGATATGGTGCGTTTTTTTACGAACAATGCCCTTCTTTACCTGCTGGTAGCCTGTGTGGCCATTTCCATCCGTATGACAGGAGAGTGGTTTCGTGCGGCGGCGGAACGGAAGGAGCTGGAAAAAATGCATGCCGAGGCAGAGTTGCAGAATTTGAAGAGCCAGCTGAATCCTCATTTCCTTTTCAACACCTTGAACAATATCTATTCGCTGATAGAAATTGATGCGGAACGTGCACAACAGTCTGTGCACGAGTTGAGCCGTATGTTGCGCTATGTGCTTTACGACAGCAGCCAGGCTTTTGTACCTTTGAAAGAGGAAATAGGTTTCATCCGCAATTACATCGAGCTGATGCGTATCCGTATGCCTCGGCATGTAGAAGTGTCCGTTTCGTTGCCCGAATCACCTTCTTCTGTCATGATAGCTCCGTTGCTTTTCATTTCGTTGGTGGAAAATGCTTTCAAACATGGTGTGAGCAATGAGTGCAATTCGTATATACACATTCGGATTGAAGAACAGAATAGCAGTGTGGTGTGCCGCATAGAGAACAGTTTGTTTCCAAAAACTTCGGTTCAGGATTGCAGCGGTTCGGGCATAGGACTGAAAAACCTGACCAAACGACTTGAAATGATTTATCCCGGCCGTTTTGTTTTTGAACATGGTGCCATAGGCAATGCTTACATGAGCTGTCTGACGGTGCAGTTACAGGATGGACTCATCGGAGGGTAGCGTTTATGTGGGGCGTTAATGTGTATTCGGAACATTGTATATATTGGGCAATTAAAAACAGATAAGAATAGCATGATGCTGACTTGTATGGTTGTAGACGACGAGCCTTTGGCGCTTGAGTTGTTGGAAAAATATGTACGGAAGACTCCTTTTCTTGAATTGCAGGGAGCTTATGGCAGTGCTTTGCAGGCCTTTGAAAACTTGAAGGCAACACCGGTCGACTTGCTTTTTTGTGACATACAGATGCCTGAACTCAACGGCATAGAGTTGTCCAGACTGTTGCCGGCCGATACACGTGTTGTTTTTACAACAGCCTTCAGCAACTATGCGGTGGACGGATTTCGGGTGAATGCGTTGGATTATTTGTTGAAACCCATTAATTACGCTGAGTTTTTGGCTGCGGCCAATAAGGCACTGGAGTGGTTCGAGTTGAAAAAAACACCGAAGACGTGTTCGCCTTCTGACGATGAGGGTCTTCGTAGCATTTTTGTGAAGACGGAATATCGTCGGCAGCAGATTGAACTTGACAAGATACTTTATATAGGTGGACTGAAAGATTATGTGAAAATATATGTAGAAGGAGAGTCCCATCCTGTATTGTCACTCATGAGTTTGAAGTCCTTGGAGGAATCCTTGCCTGCAAGCCGTTTTGTGCGTGTGCACCGTTCGTATATTGTACAGTTGTCAAAAATTAAGGTGATTGAACGTAATCAGATTGTGTTCGGTAAAGAGCGTATTCCTATTTCCGAAAATTACCGGCAGGCTTTTTTCGACCTGTTGTCGGCTCATGCGATAATACCGAAAGAGTAGCCGGCAGAATATTGCATTTAGGGCCATACGGCTTCGATGGTTGAAGTGTCGGATTTACAATATGTCAAACACCTCCGACAGTGAACTGATTATATAGGTGGCGTGTTCGTTTTCGTTCAGTTGCTTTTTCCTCCAGTTGAAGAATATCTGGTCGATACCTGCATTTTGTGCTCCTACTATGTCTGCTTGGAATATGTCTCCAATCATGATGGCTTCTTCCGCACTGGCGTGGTTCAGTTGCAGTGCATATTCAAAAATCCGTTTGTCCGGTTTCAGTGCACCGGCATCTTCAGACAGCACAATGTGCTTGAAGTAATGCTCTATCTGGCTGTTTTTTATTTTTTTGTGTTGCACACCTACAAATCCGTTGGTAATGATTGTAAGTGTGTATTTTTCATGAAGGTAATCCAGCAATTCTTTGGCATGAGGCATGAGTATGGTCCGTTCCGGCAACAGGTCCAGGTAGGTTTTTCCCATTTCTTGGGCCAGTGCCTCATTGTTGGCTCCTACATGTTTCAGTGGATGTCGGAAACGTTCGGCCTGCAGGAAATCCTTTGTTATTTTACCGGCTCCATACAAGTCCCACAATTCGTTGTTCCGTTCCATGTAAATGCGGAAAAAGTCTTCAAAGTCATCGAAGTACCGGTTCACTCCCAGTTTGTTGAAAGTCACCTTCAGAGAGTTTTTTGCGTTGGCATGAAAGTCCCACAAGGTATCATCCAAATCGAAAAAGATATGTTTGTATGACATGCTGGTTTTGTGTTGGTGATAGTTGTAATGGATATTTCTTTTTATAACACAGCCGCCATAACGGAGAAAATGCGTCATGGCGGCTGTGTCTGTAATTTTTGTATTGTTGATAGTTTATCTGATTACCAGGTACTTTGTGATACTCCAGAATGCTTCGGGGTTAATAATCTGGAGAGTTTTTTCGTTACCTTCTTTTGTCAGTTTGTATGATGCTTTCGGATGACTTGAAAGAATCTTTCCTTTTACCGATTCCGGCAGTTTTATGGATTTTGTTTCCAGAATATTTACTTTGGTAAAATCGGCTTGTTTGGCACCTTCTGCAAAAAGTGTGTTTTTGCAACCTCCCGAAAGTACTTTTTTCTTTTTCAGATCTGCTTTGCTTCCGGTTATGTAGTAACCCGAAAAAAGCTCATCTTTGTATTGTTCTATTAACGCTGCCTGGTCGGCAAGTTGTTTTTTGGCTTCGGCCAGTTCTGTATTAAGTGCTTTCAGTGTAGCGTCCAATGCTGCAAGTGTAGAATCCTTTTTTGCAATATCGCTTTGTAAAGTAGCTGTTTTTGCACATTCTTCTTCAAGCAATGCATTGATTCGGTCTACTTCGCGTTTCAGCTCAGCTGCTTTGAAAGCATTGTGTCTTACCTGTTTTTTCAGAGTCTCAATCTCTTCCTGATTGGTTTGCAACAAGCTGTTCAGTTTGGCAATGTTGTCATTAACCTGTGCGTTGGCTTCGTTGTTTAGTTTGGTTTTGATTTGTTGTATGTGGTCAGCCTCTTTCCCTTTTATTTTATCGGCACTTTCCCCTATGTGGTTGAATACATACAAGTATTCTTTTACATCCTTTTCCAATGACAGTTTCATGACAGCAAGGGAGTCTGTATGTGCTTTTAGGGCTTTGTACTTTGGCGACTCATATCCGCATGAAGCAAATGAAAGCATGAACGCCAACGCTAAACTTGGATAGATTATTGATTTCATAAAGTTCTTTAATTTATGGTGTTACTGTTGACTTAATTCGTTTTTCGGGGTAAAAATACAATATAACTTTTTATTAAACAAGGTTTTGTTTGTTTTTATTCTTTCGTTTTCAAAATCAACAATATTTTTCGACAGAACAAAGGTTGTTTTAGCGGGTTTATAAACAATATGTTTGTCGTTTGTTACTTTGTTTTATAAGTCTTTGTTATATAGTAACAAACGATTGGAGGAAAATGTTTTTTTATTTTTCAGTTTTTCCTGCGACGACAATGACAAACTCTCCTTTTGGCGCATGTTGGGTAAAATGTTCTATTAATTCGGCCAGTGTGCCTCGCACCGTTTCTTCATACATTTTTGATATCTCTCTCGATACGGAAGCCTGTCTGTCGCTTCCGAAATATTCGGAGAATTGTGTGAGCGTTTTGACTATCCGGTAGGGAGATTCGTAAAATATCATTGTGCAAGTTTGTTCCGACAATTCTTTCAGTTTGGTTTGCCTTCCTTTTTTCTGAGGAAGGAAACCCTCAAAAAAGAAACGGTCATTTGGCAGTCCGGATGAGACCAGGGCAGGAACGAATGCTGTGGCTCCCGGCAGACATTCAACTTCAATGCCTTGTTCCACGCAAGCCCGTACGAGCAGGAATCCGGGGTCGGAAATGGCAGGTGTGCCGGCATCGGATATGAGTGCGATATTTGTTCCTCCTTTTATTTGGCGCACTACGGCATCGACGGTCTGATGTTCATTGAATTTATGATGCGAGTGTGTGGGGGTTGATATCTCATAGTGTTTCAGCAACACACTGCTGGTACGTGTGTCTTCGGCCAATATCAGGTCAACTTCTTTTAATACCCGTATGGCCCGTATGGTCATGTCTTCGAGGTTGCCGACAGGGGTAGGTACAATGTACAGTTTCATGTCTATTTCTTGTTTTTATGTTAGGGCATGTACAGATTGTCGTTGTTTCTGTAGAAAAAGCAACGATGACCTTGAAAGTCTTGTGCTTTGACTGGCAGACATGTCATTGCAGGTGCTTTTACTCCATCGGTTATTTGTAAGGGTGATATTTCTATTCGAGCTTCATCCCATAAACCGTGTCGGATAAATTCATTCAATGTATATGCGCCTCCTTCCACCAGTACGGAATTTATTCCGCGTTCATACATGTTCTGCAATATATGCCATAATACGTTCGGGTTGTTGAAGTCAAGTGTGATATAGCTTGTGTTTTCTCCTTCTTTTTCATGTTGCATTTGGCCTGTATATATTATGGTAGGTACGCTGCCATCAAACAGATGGATGTTTCTGCTTGTCTTTCCGTTGGGATCAATAACGATGCGTATCGGGTTCGGACCGCTCCAATGTCGCACGGTAAGGGTTGGGTCGTCGAGTACAGCTGTGTTTGCTCCTACCAGTATGGCCTGATGCTCGGTACGTTCCTTATGGGTTACAATGCGAGTCAAGTCATTCGAAATACAGAGCGGCTGTTCTTGGGCGGACTCTCGTTTGTTGTCGATGAAACCGTCGGCAGTTTGAGCCCATTTTAATGATATGTAGGGACGGTGTTGTTCGTGGAAGCAGAGAAAATGTTTGTTCAATTCGCGGCAATCCTGTTCCATGATTCCCGTCGTGACTTCCACACCGGCTTCCTTGAGTTTGCGTATACCTCGTCCGGCTACTTGAGGGTTGGGGTCAAGCATACCGATAATGACCCGTGGTATGCCATATGATATGATAAGGTCTGCACATGGAGGTGTCTTGCCGTAGTGTGAGCATGGTTCCAGGCTGACATACAATGTAGATTCCCGTAACAGAGATTTGTCTTTTACCGAGTTGATGGCGTTGGGTTCGGCATGTGCTCCTCCGAAACGGCGATGATAACCTTCGCCTATAATGTCGCCTTTATGTACGATAATGGCTCCTACCATGGGATTGGGTGCAACAAAGCCGGCTCCTTTTCTGGCCAGTTGCAGACAACGTGACATGTATCGGGCATGTGATATGAAGGGTTCAACCATAACCTGTAATTTGCATGTGTTATGCTTCGCCTCCGCCGAATCCCATGGGAATAGGCGGGTTGTTTCTGTTTTCGGGCATGTTTATCTTGCCGTGCTGGCTTTCAAACTTGGATATGTTGTCCTGCAAGGCAAAGAGCAGACGTTTGGCGTGTTCAGGGGTGAGAATGATACGCGATTTGACATGTGCTTTGGGGGTACCCGGCATGATGCGGATGAAGTCAATGACAAACTCGGATGTTGAGTGTGAGATAACCGCCAGGTTTGAGTAGATGCCTTCTGCTATGTCGGCTGACAATTCGATGTTGATTTGGTTTTCTTGTTTTTCCATTTTTATGTTTGGTTGTTTTGTTTTTTTACTATTAGCAATATCTTTGCAGCACTTATGCGACAGACCTTCATTTATATACAGAACGAACTTCTTGACCTCTATGATGCTTCGGAGGCAAGAGACATTGCTTTTCTGTTGATAGAAAAGTTGACTGGAATGTCACGTTCCGATGTTTTGGTAAACAAAGATACGGTTTTTTCTGTGGAACAGCGAAAACAAATAGCCACATTTGTTGAAAAATTGAAAAAGGCGGTACCTGTACAATATGTTTTGGGTGAGGCGGATTTTTACGGTTTGCGGTTTGCAGTGAACGGGTCGGTGCTGATACCACGGCCCGAAACGGAAGAATTGGTAGAGTGGGTGGAGTGTGAATGCCGCAGTCGGACGGATGTTCGTTTGTTGGACATTGGTACGGGCAGCGGTTGCATCCCGGTCGCATTGAAAAAACGTCTGCCAGGTTTGCAGGCGGATGCGTTTGATGTCTCTTCTGAAGCTTTGCAGGTGGCTTCGTACAATGCACGGCTGCATGGTGTGCAGGTGCGGTTCAGGCAATGTGACATATTGCAGAATCCGGTAATGGATGAAAAATGGGATATCATTGTGAGCAATCCTCCCTATATTCCTGAACACGAAAAAGCTCGTATGGCAAGGCAAGTACTGGATTACGAACCGCCATTGGCTCTGTTTGTTCCGGATAGCCGGCCGTTACTGTTTTACGAAAGAATAGCCACATTTGCCCGTCAACATTTACGTGTGGGTGGCCGGATTTATTTTGAAATACATTATGATGCCGGACGGGCTGTTGTAGAGTTGCTCCGGAACTTGCGTTTCTGCGATGTGGAGTTGCGTCGCGATTTGGCGGGAAACGACCGTATGGTGAGAGCCGTGCAGTGCGTTGGGTCTGAAAAATGACTGTATGGCTGACAGTGTGTCGAAAATAGTCTTTGAAACTCCATATCATTTTTTTCTCTTCATTTGACGTATATCACCCAGCTTTTTTTCTTTTATTCCGGCCTGTTTCGTGTGTATATGCCGATGAAGTTGTCGTCCCACAGCTGTGGGACATTAGTCTCACAGTAATGAAACAATTGTCTCACAGCTGTGATACATTAGTCCCACAGCTGTGGGACGATAAAAATGTCAGTATAAAAACAGGACATTGGCCCGTGTGATGAAAAAACGTTGTGGGTCTAAAACAAGACAGAAAAATATGAAACCGTTTGTTTTGTGGTTTGTTTTCTGCAATGTTACATAATAATGTCTCCACATGATGAGGGTATTTACGCATTAAAAACGTATCTTTGTCTCGTGAACAAAAACAACCGGATGGCCAGGCTTTTGTTCTTTATTGCTTGTAGAAATGCAAATTTTAAATGTTATGAGCAGTTGGTTAAAAGATGGTTTTCATTTGTTGAAAAAGTCAGATGTGTTTTCCCATTTGTCATCGTTGAGCTATTTGCCGCGTTGGGTCGTGCTTTTTGTGGATGTCTGTATTTCTTTGTTTGTAGCACTTTTGTCTGTCTATTTGGCAGCGAAAATATCCCCGGGGTTTTATGAAGCGCATGTACTGGTTTCGCCGTTATGGGGAGCTGTAATCACAGTTTGTGTGCAGTTGCTTTTCTTTTGGGTGTTTCATACCTACTCCGGTGTCTTGCGTTATTCAAGCTATGTGGATGCGGGCAAGTTGTTGATGGCGGTCATCTCCAATGTACTTGTCTTGTTGGCAATCAATTATATTTGTTTGTTCTCCAGTGGAATGTATCTTTTTTCCAATGTGAGTTTGTTTATGTATCCGGTTTTTGCGTTTACATTGTTGTTTCCTGTCAGATTGGTTTCAAAAATAGTGTACGATGCATTTACCCAAAGAGGCATATATGTTACTCCTGTTATGATTTACGGGACAAAGGCGGCTGCAATAGGTATTGCGAAAATGTTACGGACCGACCCCAACACGCAATATAAACTGGTCGGCTTCATAGAAGATGAGAAGAATGTTACGCAAAGTTTTATCATGGGCTTGAAGGTTTATCGGCTCGATGAAGAAACAATGAATACGGTCATATCCAAAAAGGCCAAGGCTGTGATAGTGTCACCGTTGAAATTGAAAAATGTAAACCTGAATAAGGACCTGGATTTGTTTTTGAATCACAACATGACTGTGTTGACATCGTCGCCTATGAGCATTTGGAAAAACGACATGCCGATGCCCAGGCAAATCAAGTCGATTCAGATAGAGGATTTGTTGGAACGTCCTCAGATAAATATATCGACAGAGAACATAGCAAGGCAGTTGAAGGATAAGGTGGTGCTTATAACAGGAGCGGCCGGCTCTATAGGAAATGAAATTGTGCATCAGGTGGTGAAGTTTCGTCCGAGTCTGATTGTGTTGCTGGATCAGGCGGAGTCTCCTATGCATGAGTTGAGGCTGGATTTGAACAACAAGTATCCGGAACAGCATTTCTGCGTGTTTTTGGGAGATGTGCGTAACAAGGAACGTATGGAGCATTTGGTCAGTTTGTACCGTCCGAATGTCATTTACCATGCTGCAGCCTATAAGCATGTACCTCTGATGGAAGAAAACCCGGTAGAAAGTGTTCTCGCCAATGTGCAAGGTACGAGGAATATGGCTGATCTGGCTGTGAAATATGGAGTAGAGCGTTTTGTCATGGTATCTACCGACAAGGCGGTGAATCCGACCAATGTAATGGGGGCGTCGAAACGCATTGCCGAAATATATGTGCAGTCGCTCAATCGAAAGATTGCGGAGAGGGGCGAGGGGAGTACAAAATTCATAACGACTCGCTTCGGCAATGTGTTGGGCTCGAACGGCTCTGTCATTCCCTATTTTAAAAAGCAGATAGAAAGCGGAGGTCCTGTTACGGTGACTCATCCTGATATCATCCGCTATTTCATGACCATACCGGAGGCTTGCATGTTGGTGCTTGAAGCCGGTGCCATGGGAAACGGAGGCGAAATCTACATTTTCGATATGGGTGAACCGGTGAAGATAGTGGATTTGGCAAAGAAGATGATACGTTTGGCCGGCTACAGACTTGGAGAAGACATGGAAATAGTTTATACCGGACTGAGGCCGGGTGAAAAACTATATGAAGAACTGCTGAACAAGAAAGAAACAACCATAGCGACGCATCATCCTAAGATTATGATTGCCAAAGTGCAGGAATATAGTTATGAAAATGTGAGTGCAATGATAGATGAGCTGATTGGTTTTGCGAATCAATGTAAGGATTATCTGGTTGTGGCCCAGATGAAAAAAATAGTTCCTGAGTTTTTGAGCAATAATTCTCCATACGAGATTTTGGATATAAAGAAGGAGTAATTGTTTTTCTTTGTAGCATGTTTTTTATTGTCGTGTAAATGTATAATATATATAATACAATAGTTCAGTTTTTTTCGGAATACCCGTATGTGTCGGCATTTATGTCGTTCCTCATAGGGTTGGTTTGTATGCCTGCGGTGGTGAGGGTGGCAAAACAACGCGATTTTGTGGTAAAGCCCAATAAACGGACCTCGCATGAAGGTGCTGTGCCCAATGTGGGTGGAGTGAATATATTCATTGCCTTTTTTCTTACGGTGGCCTTGTTTTCGTATCAGGTCATTGATAAACTCCAGTTTACATTTGTGGGGATATTCATTATTCTGTTGGTTGGCTTTGTAGACGATTTGATTGATATCCGGGCTTCGTGGAAATTGTTGGGCCAGCTGATTAGCGGTTTTTTCGTTATTGTGGTCAGCGATTTCAGACTGACCAGCTTCCATGGCTTTTTAGGCATATATGAACTTCCGTTGTGGTTGAGTTATACAGTTTCGTTTTTTGTGTTTGTCGTGCTGAACAATGCCTTGAACCTTATAGATGGAGTTGACGGGCTGGCATCCGGTTTGGGAATATTGTATTGCTTGTTTTTTGGAGTATATTTTATGCTGACCGGCAATCATAATCTGGCCATTTGCTCGTTTACGTTAGTTGGGGCGCTGGCCGTGTTTTTCATCTACAATGTTTTTGGCGGAAGCAACAAGATATTCATGGGCGATTGCGGTTCGCTGTTTTTGGGATACATGATTTATTTGTTTGTATGCCAGTTTTGTGAAATGAATGCTTCACATACGGTTCCTGCTCCTTATGCTGTGCCGGCGGCTCCATCGGTGGCTATTTGTGTATTGATGGTACCCTTGTTCGATACGATGCGGGTGATGCTGACCCGTATGAAAAATGGCCGTTCTCCTTTTGCCCCAGATAAGAATCATATTCATCATTTGCTGCTTAGAATGGGATTGAAGCATCGTCAGGTTACGTTTGTCCTGTTGGTAGTAAGTGTGTTTTTTATTGCTTTGGGTGTGTTGGGACGTAATTGGTCTATTGGTATGCTGGCAGCTGTATCACTCGGAAGTATGATTGTATTGACGTTCATCTTGTGGAGGCTGTTGGACAGAAAGCAAAACCAGGCCGGTCTCGTCGAATGAATCTTTGAAATGGTACCTGGAGACGGAACAATTATAATAATGTGTGTTATTAAAAATCTCTTGGATTAGGGAGAGTATGATTTCAGTAGAACATCTTACAGTTGAATTTGGAGGGAATCCTCTTTTTGATGATATAGGTTTTCTGGTCAACCCGAAAGACCGGATTGCCTTGGTGGGTAAAAACGGTGCGGGAAAAACGACATTGCTGCGCATTTTTGCCGGGAAACAGCAGCCGACCCGTGGTAGTGTGCTCATGCCGAAGGACATTTCCATAGGCTATTTGCCACAGCACATGATTCATAATGACGGCACGACGGTTTTTGAAGAAGCAGAAAAGGCTTTTGAACACATTACACGGCTACAGGCAGAGATAGAGCGAATGAATGTGGAACTGGCAGAAAGAACCGATTATGAGAGTGAAGGTTATCAGGCCTTGATTGACCGGTTGACCCATGCAAACGAACATTTGCAAATTGTGAATGCGGGAAATTTCCATGCCGACATTGAAAAAACCTTGCTCGGGCTGGGTTTTTTACGGTCTGATTTTCACCGGCAGTGTTCGGAGTTTAGCGGAGGATGGCGCATGAGAATAGAATTGGCCAAAATTCTGCTGCAACGTACCGATGTGCTTTTGCTCGATGAACCAACCAATCATCTTGACATAGAATCAATTCAATGGTTGGAGAATTTTTTGATGACTTCGGACAGTGCCATTATATTGGTCTCGCATGACAAAGCATTTATCGATGCAGTTACCAACCGGACCATAGAAATATCTCTTGGTAAAATATATGATTACAATGTGAACTATTCCAAGTATTTGGAACTGCGCAAGGAACGTCGTGAGCAACAGATACGTGCTTATGAGAATCAGCAGAAGATGATTCAGGATACGGAAGACTTCATTGAACGTTTTCGTTATAAAGCGACAAAAGCGGTGCAGGTGCAGTCGCGTATCAAGCAGTTGGAAAAGATAGAACGTATTGAGGTTGATTTGGAAGACAATTCGCGGCTTAACATGAAGTTTCCGCCAGCTCCGCGTTCGGGGAGCATTCCTGTTGAGATAGAACATTTGTCGAAAGCTTATGGAGACCATTTGATACTGGACAATATTGATTTGACCATCAACCGGGGAGAGAAAGTGGCGTTTGTAGGCAGAAACGGAGAGGGAAAGAGTACGCTTGTAAAGTGTATCATGAACGAAATAGAGTATTCCGGTAAGTTGAAGTTGGGTCACAATGTCAAAATAGGATATTTTGCCCAAAATCAGGCTTCTTTGTTGGATGAGAATCGCACTGTTTTTGAAACCATAGATTATGTGGCTGTCGGTGACATACGCACAAAAATACGGGATATTCTGGGAGCTTTCATGTTCGGTGGGGAAGCCATAGACAAAAAGGTCAAGGTGCTTTCGGGAGGTGAGCGCAGCCGTTTGGCCATGATACGCTTGCTTTTGGAACCGGTAAACCTGCTGATACTCGATGAGCCTACCAATCATTTGGACATGCGTTCGAAAGATGTGTTGAAAGATGCATTGAAGGCTTTCGATGGGACGGCCATTATTGTGTCGCACGACCGTGAGTTTCTCGATGGGTTGGTAACGAAAGTGTATGAATTCGGCAATAAAAAGATACGTGAGCATTTGGGAGGCATTTATGACTTTCTGCGCAATAAAAAAATGGACAGTTTGCGTGAATTGGAAGTGAATACACAAGTCAGAACAACGGCTCAGGAGCAACCGAAGGCTGTGTCAGAGAACAAGTTGAGTTATGAAGCACGCAAGGAGTTGAACCGGAAAATACGTAAGGCGGAAAAAGACGTTGAACTGGCAGAAAATGCGGTAACGGCATTGGAAAATGAAATATCCGATATGACGAAGCAGCTCGAATTGCCGGAGAAGGCATCTGATCCAGAATTCTTGAAGATGTATCAGAAAAAACAGCATGAGCTGGAGCAAAAAATGTATGAATGGGAGTTGTTGAGCGAGGAATTGGAGGGTTTGAAAACTAAAATGGACTGATGGAATATGGCAAATTTGTATTTGATACCAACTTCGTTGGGTGATTGTGAATTTGGACGCATTTTTCCAGACTACAATGTGGAAGCGGTGAAAAAGGTGCGTCACTTTATAGTGGAGGATTTGCGTTCGGCACGGCGTTTTCTGAAAAGAATGGTTCCGGAAATAGTGATAGATGATTTGACTTTTTTTGAACTGAACGAACATACCCGTCCGGAGGAAATGGCGGGATTTTTGGCACCCATGTCCGACGGACATGATATGGGGGTATTGTCAGAAGCCGGTTGTCCGGCTGTGGCCGATCCGGGTGCGGATGTTGTGGCCATAGCCCAACGGAAACAATACAAGGTAGTACCGTTGGTGGGGCCATCTTCCATATTGTTGTCGCTTATGGGTTCGGGGTTCAACGGACAGAGTTTTGCTTTCGTCGGTTACTTGCCGGTACGGCCGGCTGAAAGATTAAAGGCTTTGAAACGTTTGGAGTCAAGGGTATATGCCGAAAATCAGACCCAACTGTTTATAGAGACGCCTTATCGCAACATGAAGCTGATGGAGGATATATTAAGTGTGTGCCAGCCAAATACATTGCTTTGCGTGGCAGCCGATATTACGCTTGAAAGTGAGTATATTAAGACCAAATCGGTAAAAGAATGGAAAAAGCAACTGCCCGATTTGAATAAGCGTCCGTGTATTTTCTTACTTTATAAATGATAGGTAACGTGTTCCGCGAATATCGTGTTATCGTTGGTCTTGTTTTTTTGCTGTGTTCTTCCTGTGGTCGTTTTGGAGGAAGAGAGTCTGCACATTATACGGTTTCACTGACCGATTTCGAGGATGTGTTGTCAGTAAGTGGGGTGGTGGAGCCGCTTCGCTCCATCACGTTGACTTGTCCTCAGCAAGTGAATGGGGCAATTATTCGCTTGGTTGAGGATGGTACTACGGTACAGGTAGGTGATACTGTTTGTGTGCTGGAGGATCAGAACTTGCAAAACCGTTATGATGAGCTGACTGTCGGCTTGGAAAACGCCGAAGCCAATCTTGAAAAGGTAAAGGCTGATCTTGCATCGGAATATGCCCTGCTTGAGGCACAGGTGCGAAGTAATGAAGCGGAGGCGGAAATAGCCGGACTTGATTCGCTTCAAATGAAATACAGCACCCCGAATCAGCAGCGGATAAAGCGGTTGGAACTGGAGAAAAATGAGATAGAAAGAAAAAGATATAAGAAGAAACTGGATGCTTTAAAAGTTATCCAGCAGTCGGAGATCCGTAAGTTGGAGTTGGAAGTACAACGTATGAGAAATCAGTTGGAGAGCACGGAGAACATAATGAAACGTTTGGTGATAACAGCTCCTGTATGTGGGGTGGCTACGTTGCCGATGTCATGGATTACAGGGAAAGAAACGGCTGTTGGGGATAATGTCTGGAGTAATGTGCCTTTAGTGGTTATTCCGGAACTGGGAGAAATGAAAGTAAAGATTCTGGCTCCAGAGCGAGACTTTAAATCGATGAATGTGGGCGATTCGGTGCGTTATACGTTTGATGCCTTGCCGGGTTGTGTGGCATGGGGAAAAATTACAAAGAAAATGCCCGTAGGAAAACCAGTAACTCGCGATTCGAAGGTTAAGGCATTTGAAGTGGAAGCATCAATAGATAGCGTTACGGGAATGCCGGAACCTGGTTTTACAGCAGATTGTCGTGTCATGCTGCAGAGTGAAAAACAAACGGTGGTCGTGCCTCAGGTAGCCTTGTTCGATGAAGATTCGATGAAAGTGGTATATGTCCGTTTAAAGCGAGGGTATGAAAAACGGCAGGTAAGTACAGGCAGGTCCTCTCAAAAAGAAACGGTAATTGTAGCGGGGCTGGAAGTGAAAGAGTCGATAGCATTGATAAAACCATCGGCAGCTTCGGTCAAATCGGTGAGATTGTTGGCCGATAGCATACAAACAATACACAATTAGAAATGTGAACGATGAAGCGGAATGAATCTATGGGAAAAGCAAAATACCTGCTGTCTTTGGGGCTGATATTGGCATTAAGTACGGCATGTGGCAAGAAAGAAACAGAACAAGTGCCGGTGGGTACGGTACAGAGGGGTGTCTTTTATCTCGATTTGTATGAAGAGGGTGAAATAGAAGCCATTCGTTCTATGAATATTAATGTACCTATGATTTCGTGGAGATATGGCAACCTGAAGATAACGGAACTGGTGAAGGATGGACAAGAAGTCAAGGCCGGAGACACGTTGATTGTTTTTGATCCATCGGAGGTGCAGAAGGGTATAGTTGAGGCGGAAGGACGTGTGGAGATAAACCGTGCAGAACTGGAAAAGATTTTGGCTCAACAGCAGTCGGATTTGGAAGAATTGAAGGCCGATTATGAAGTGACCCGTATCTCGCAGGAAATTTCGAAGATACAGTTTGAATCGGCAGCATATGAATCGGAAATAAAAAAGAAGGAAATCAGACTGACGCTTGAGAAAGCGGATATTTCATTGGAGCGGGCCAAGGAGCAGATTGAGAACCGCATCAAGATACAAAAGGAGGAGGTTAAACAAAAGAAACTTTCCATAGCACAGGATGAGGCCCGCTTGCAAGAGGCTTATGAAACATTGGAAAAGTTGTATGTTACAACACCTTCTCCCGGCATTGCCATACTCAGTCACAATTGGAGCACGGGCAACAAGTTTCAGATAGGTGATCAATGTTGGCCGGGTTTTCCGTTGATACAGCTTCCGGATTTGAGCCGTTTGAAAGCCACTGTTAAAATCAATGAAGTGGACATTTCAAAGATAACCAAAGGAATGAGGGTTGAAATAAAGCCGGATGCTTTTTCCGACAGTATTTTCACCGGTGAGGTTATGTCAGTGGCTAACCTGGCGGTCAGCAAAGATGAAAATTCTAAAATCAAGGTTTTTCCGGTTGAGGTTCTGATTCATGAAAGCAATGAAAATCTGTTGCCGGGGTTGACTGTCAGCTGTCGCATTATAGTCGACAAAATAGACGATGTTTTGTTCGTACCCCTGGATGCTGTGCATACGGAAGGAGACAAGAGTTTTGTTTACCGTAAGGCCGTGGGGGGATATGATCGGGTTATGGTTGAGACCGGCCAGGCTAATGCCGATTACGTAATCATTACCGATGGCTTGAAAGAAGGCGATCAGGTTGTATTGGGTAATCCTTACGCAGAGGAAGAAGATGAAAAGAAAGAAAAACCGTTGGCTCATGAACAATAAAGGGAATAGCATAATGGCAGTGAAAACGGTTTTGCACAGCATGTTGTTGAGTTGTGCTTTTCTGATTGTTTCGTGCGGAAATTCGCAGGAACAGTATGTCGAATCATCGGTAACGTTGAACGGACAGTCGATTGTCGAAACCGGGGAGTTGGCCGCAATCAACTCCAAGGCTTTTGTCCTGCAGCGATATGGACGTTATTGGTATGAGATGCGCATTATCGGCATATTGGACCATGGCTCAATCGTGCATCCCGGTGATTCTATCATACAATTGGACCCAACGGAAATAAACAAGTTTATTCTGGAGCGTGAAAGTAAATTGGAGACCGAACTTGCCAATTTGGAAAAAATGCAGGTAGATCAGGCTAACAGCATGAGTGAATATCAGTCACAGATAAAGAGTGAGGAGGCCTCGTTTGATTTGAAAAGACTGGAACTGGAATCATCGCGTTTTGAGTCGTTGCGTACGCGTAAAATTAAGGAACTGGAGTTTGAACAGGCTAAGATAACGTTGGCAAAGGAAAAACGGAAATACGAATTGGCAAAGAAAATCAATGCCTGCGATTTGAAAATACAGCGTATCAATGTGCGTCAAGTACAAAATGAAATAGAAAGTGCTTATGAAATAATACCTCAATTGACCATTCGCACACCGATAGCCGGAGTTTTTCAGGTTGGCTGGAACTATCGTACGGGAAGTGTCATAAAAGTAAGCGATAATCTTTATCCGGGTCAGAACATGGCAAACGTTCCCGAGTTAGCCAACATGAAGGTCAATACTCAGATTAACGAGACTGATTTTCTGAAAATAAGATTAGGACAGAAAGTGACGGTCCGGTTGGATGCATTGCCGCAAGTTGCTTTTGATGGAGAGGTGGCGTACATAGGCAAGCTTTGCCATCGGAAAGATGAAAAATCAAGGCAAAAGGTGTTCGATGTGGAAGTGAATCTACTACAGTCCGATGAACGTTTGAAACCGGGAATGACAGTAAGCTGTGAATATAAATGAGTGAAAATAACAGAGCCTCCTGGACGTTGCAAAATAAAGGCGGATGTAGTGCATGAAAAAGCAGACAAGTCTGCAGGGGCTTATTAATCATTGAGTAACAATGCATGTAGGTGAAAACATACGTTTGGCTTTGCAAGGTTTGGCCGATCATAAGTTTCGGTCTTTTTTGACCATGTTGGGCATTATTTTCGGGGTGGCATCGGTTATCACCATGCTGTCTATTGGTGAAGGGGCCAAACGCGAGGCTATAGCCAAATATCAGGATTTGGGAGTAAACAATATCATTATCCGTGAAAAAGAACTTTCGGATGATGAGCTGGAAGAAGTTCGCGCAAAATTTTCGCAGGGACTTTCATTGCAAGATGCGGCTGTGATAAAGGAAATTGTACCCGGTGTACAAAGCATTGCAGCACAGGCTGAGATGAACACCGAAGTACGCCGTGCAGATTTGTCGGCCAAGTCTACCGTTATTGGCATAACACCTGAGTTTTTCAACATGATGAATTATCGGATAGGCAACGGACGTGCCATTGACCAGGAGCATTATGACAGACGGCTCAAGGTGTGTGTGCTGGGAGCCGGGGTTGCGGCAACTCTTTTCCGGCATGAAAATGCGGTTGGGCAGATGTTGAAAATGGACGACCAATGGCTTGAGGTCATAGGAGTGCTTGAATCGAAAACCCTGTTTACCGAAACGGTAGGCGAACTTGCGGCACGTGACTTGAATACGGATATCTATGTGCCCCTTTCCACTTTTTTGAACCGTTTTACCCGGGAACAACTTCTGTGCAGCGAAATACAGCAGATTACGGTACAACTGGATGGCGCCGGACGTCTTGTCGAGGCGGCCGGACTTATTTCCAGCATATTGAGAAGACATCACTACAACAATGAGGACTATAACATTGTCATTCCCTATGAACTGTTGAAACAAGAGGAGAAAGAACGACGGATTTACAATTTTCTGTTGGGTGCAATAGCAGCCATTTCACTTATTGTCGGTGGCATTGGCATTATGAATATCATGTTGGCAACAGTCATGGAACGTACACGAGAAATAGGTATCCGTCGTGCCATTGGGGCACGCAAGGCCGATATCATGAGCCAGTTTGTCACCGAAGCGGTAGCGATAAGCATCACCGGAGGGCTCATAGGTGTACTGTTAGGCGTTATGCTGTCGCTTACAGTGTCGCTTTTTACAGATATCAGTACTTGTATAAGGCTATATTCCATTGTCATTGCTTTTGCATTTTCTGTGCTGGTAGGAGTGAGTTTCGGCTATCTGCCGGCAAAGAATGCAGCCGACTTGAAACCGGTTGACTCCATTCGCTATGAATAGAATGTTGTGGAGATAGGTCTTTTGAACAAGAATGAGATAATATAGAATCTACCATATGTATTTGACATGCTGATAGATATAAAACAACTGAACAAGAACTATGCCATAGGCGATTTGCAGATACCGGCATTGAAAAATATCAATTTGCAAATCGATTGCAATGAATATGTTGCCATTATGGGACCGTCCGGGTCGGGCAAGTCGACGCTGATGAACATACTGGGGTGTCTTGACACGCCCACGAGCGGTCATTACTTTTTCAACGGAACCGATGTCAGCAGTTTGGACGATGATGAACTGTCGGCTATGCGCAATCGTGAAATCGGTTTCATATTCCAGAACTTCAATTTGCTGCCCCGGCTTACAGCAGTACAAAATGTAGAGTTGCCTTTGGTTTATGCCGGTGTGCCGGCCGATGAACGGCGCAAACGCGCTTTACGTGCATTGGAACGTGTCGGCCTTTCACAGCGCTTGGACCACAGACCGGGTGAACTGAGTGGTGGACAGCGCCAGCGGGTAGCCATAGCCCGTGCGTTGGTCACCAATCCGGGCATTTTGTTGGCCGATGAACCGACCGGTGCTCTCGATTCACGCACCGGTGAAGACATTATGGCCCTTTTTGCCGAACTTCATCAGGAAGGGAATACCATCATCCTTATCACCCATGCACAGGAAATCGCCGATTATGCATGGCGTAACATATACATAAAGGACGGAATGATACATTCGGATGTCGTTTCGTCTTCCCATTCCGCATGTTCAACCAACCGATAACCAACAGGATAATGAGAACAATTATATTAAGCATACTTGCGGTCGTTTTTACGGCTGGAATTTCCTTGCAGGCACAGGAAGTCAGTCTTTACGTACTTACGCTTGACGACTGCATAGCCATTGCCAAAGACCGAAGTTATACCATGCAGACTTTGCGTGAGGACTTGAAAATAGCCGAGTATAACCTGAAATGGGCTACCAGCCGTTTGAAGACACACATTGACATGCGCCTGACCATTCCGCAGTTTGATGATGAAATAGTGCAGTGGAAAGACAGTACAGGTATTTCGTTCTACTCGTCGAAAATGCTGAACACAAGCGGCACACTCACGGTGAACCAGCCTTTGCCTACCGATGGGCGCATTTTTCTTGAAGCCGGCATGAACAGCTACAATGACTTTACCTATAACCAGCGTTCGTCTTCGCTCAGTACCGTAATAGGGTTTTCGCAGCCATTGGACATCATTTATGGTTACAGTTCCATTCGTACCGACTTGAAAAAGGCTCAGTTGAATTATGAACGTACCAGTAAATCGTTGAAAAGGGATGAACTGGATCTTGTTTACAACGTAAGCAGCCAATACTACAATTTGCTTGCGTTGCAACGTCAGGTTGAGATCGCCCGACTTGACCTTGAACGGCAGACCGAAGCTTATGAAATGTCGAAAAACAAATTTTCGGCCGGACTGATTCGCGAAGTGGATGCTTTGCAAATGGAGGTGGAACTGGTTGCCGCTCAGAACAGTTACGATATGGCTCTGCTCAATCAGAATTCAGCCTTGAAACTGTTTAAGAATCTGATTGGCTTGGAGGCGGATGAACCGGTCAAACTGGACACCGATTTGCGTTATAATGCTGTGTTTGTGGATGCGGATGTGGCTGTACGTTATGCGCTCGACAATCGCCTTGAAATACGCGATTATGAAATACAGATAGAAGAACAGAAACTGGGCATAAAGCAGCAGAAAGTCCAGGGCCGTGTCCGGGGCAGCATTGATGCTTATGTGCGGAAGATGGGGGTGAGCAATCCGAATACGGATTTCAATATGGGTAGTTCCTTGAAAGAATCGTATGAGAATTTCATCAATTTCAATGACTCATACCGCCCTAATTACGGAGTTGGTTTTACGGTGACCGTTCCCATACTTGACTGGGGAGAGAACAGGGCATTGGTACGGGCGGCAGAGGCTCGTCTGAAACAGACCGAACTGGCCCGTTCAAACCAGTTGCAGTATATAGAAACCGAAGTACGCAATTTGGTCGAGCAGCTGAATAACAGTTTGCGGCGTTTGCAGCTGTTGGAGAAAAACGTCACGGTAGCCGAAAAAAGTTTTGCCATTACCCTGCAACGCTATTCCGATGGTGACATTGACAGTCAGGCTCTGGCCCTTGAACGCAACCGGTTGAATAATGCTTATCTCTCGCATCTGAGTGCTTACACCACCTATCAGCTCACGCTTGCCGATTTGATGCGAAAAACGTTTTATGACTTTGAGCATGAACAAATCATCGAGTGATTTTGTTATACATAAACTTATTAAAAAGAAAAACTATGGAATTTGTAACGAATGAAAAGCTTACGATTATTGGAGCCGCTGGCATGATAGGTTCCAATATGGCCCAAACGGCTCTTATGATGCGTTTGACCCCGAACATCTGTTTGTATGACCCGTATTTGCCCGGTTTGGAAGGTGTGGCCGAAGAATTGTTTCACTGCGGTTTCGATGGAGTGAACATTACCTACACGGGAGATATAAAGGAAGCCTTGACCGGAGCAAAATATATAGTAAACTCGGGTGGGGCAGCCCGTAAAGCGGGAATGACGCGCGAGGACTTGCTGAAAGGCAATGCGGCCATTGCTGAAGAATTCGGAAAGAATGTGAAGGCTTATTGTCCGGATGTCAAACACATTGTGGTTATATTTAACCCGGCTGACATTACCGGATTGATAACTTTGTTGTATTCGGGGCTGCATCCCAGTCAGATTACAACCCTGGCCAGTCTCGACTCTACCCGTTTGCGCAGCGAACTGGCAAAACATTTCGGTGTGTCGATGGATGTGGTTGAAAATTGCCGTACCTATGGTGGACATGGAGAACAAATGGCCGTGTTTGCATCGACTGCCAAGGTGAACGGGAAACCATTGACCGATATAATCGGTACGGCCAATTTGACCGATGAACAATGGGCCGACATCCAACAAAAGGTTATCAAAGGCGGTGCCAATATCATTAATTTGCGCGGACGGTCATCCTTCCAAAGTCCGGCCTATGTGTCCATAGAGATGATCGGTGCGGCTATGGGTGGTAAGGCATTTCGTTGGCCGGCCGGCACGTATGTGTCCAACGACAAATACGACCACATTATGATGGCATGGGAAACAACTATCGACAAGGACGGTTGCCATCGCAGTGCCGACCTTAAAGGTACGGCTGCAGAACAAGCGGCTTTGGACAAGAGCTATGAACACTTGTGCGCGTTGCGCGATGAAGTCATTGCCATGGGCGTTCTTCCTCCGATAGCCGAATGGAACAAACTGAATCCGAACATTAAATAGGAAATACTCAAAAGCATGGCCGTTTTGCTGGCTATGCCTGTTTCTTTGGTTTTTATTCCGGCGAGATGTTGTTTGCATAAACAGCATCTCGCCGTTTTTTTGTCCCTTTATTGGGCTTGATGCTCTACGGAAGTCCACTCGGGTAGTGTGTGCTGTATGGTCAGACGTCTGTTGGACAGTTGCCCAGGAAAGGGTTTGTTCACCTCTAAGTTTCCTTTTCTTGGTCTGCACATTCGTGCATGCCAGCCTGTATGTTTCCCGTTTTTTGCGGTAATATTCTATAGCCTTGCATGGGAGGTCATACAACCTCCCATGCAAGGTTATATGACCTCCCATGCGAGGTTATAAAACCTCCGTACGGAGGCTATAGAATATTCCGGCAAAAGTCAATGAATATTTCCTCAAGGAAAGGCATTGCCGTGCGGACAGACAATAAAATTTAAACAGTTTCTGGAAATTTTCAGGTTTTATCGGTTTGTTCCTGTTTTAATCATTATATTTGCAAATATCATCAATGTATTGTCTCAAATTGTAATATATTCAATATGGGAACAGAAAAAATAAACAGGATTAAAGTCGTTTTAGTGGAACACGGAAAAACCGGGAAATGGTTGGCCGAACAGTTAGGAAAGAACGAAACAACCGTGTCACGTTGGTGTTCCAATGCCAGTCAGCCATCGTTGGAAATGTTGATGAAAATAGCTGAAATATTAAAAATAGATGCGAGGCAGTTGATTAATAAAGAAAAAGAATAGTAAAGAACATGGCGAAGAAGTTGCAACAAAAAGAAAAGAGCATAGAGGAAACCCTATGGGAGTCGGCAAACAAGCTGCGCGGGTCGGTCGAGCCTTCGGAATACAAGCACGTGGTATTAAGCCTGATATTCTTGAAATATGCCTACGACCGTTTTGTGGAAAGACGCAATGAACTGATAGCAGAAGGGAAAGAGGCTTTTGCCGACCAGTCCGTATTCTACAATGCAAAGAACGTGTTTTATCTGAGCGAAGCCAGCCGCTGGGACTATCTGATGGAAAACGCCAAACAAAATGACATTGCCATTAAGATAGATGCCGCTTTGCTTCAGGTGGAAAAGGATAATCCGGCACTGAAAGGCGCATTGCCGAGCAATTATTATTCAGGTTTGGGCCTTGACCGCACCAAGCTGGCCAGCCTGCTGGATGTAATCGGCAAAATTGATACGCAGAAGGACAAAGAACACGATTTGATAGGGCGTGTTTACGAATATTTCTTAGGCAAATTTGCTATTGCCGAGGGCAAAGGAAAAGGGGAATATTACACGCCAAAGACCATTGTCAATCTGATAGCCGAAATGATACAACCTTACCGAGGCAAGATTTACGACCCTTGTTGCGGTTCCGGTGGTATGTTTGTGCAGAGCATGAAGTTTATCGAAGCCCATCACGGAAACAAGAAGGACATTTCCGTTTACGGACAGGAATACACCAACACCACTTACAAACTGGCCAAGATGAACCTGGCTATTCGTGGCATTGCCTGCAACCTGGGCGAAAAGGCAGCGGACACCTTCCACGACGACCAGCACAAGGACCTGAAGGCCGATTTCATCATGGCCAACCCTCCATTCAACCAAAAGGCATGGCGTGCCGAAAACGAGCTGACTAACGACCCGCGGTGGCAGGGGTATGACGTACCTCCGACAAGTAACGCCAATTACGGCTGGATTCTGAATATGGTATCTAAATTGTCTGCCAACGGCATGGCCGGTTTCCTGCTTGCCAACGGCGCGTTGAGCGGTGACGGCACGGAACTGAACATACGCCGCCAGTTGCTCAAAAACCATTTGGTGGAAGCCATCGTCATTCTTCCCCGCAACATGTTCTATTCCACCGACATCAGCGTAACGCTTTGGATTCTGGCCGGCAACCGTAAGGCTCGTGCCGTGGAGCAGAACGGTGAACTGGTGAAATACCGTAACCGTGAAAATGAAGTGCTGTTCATTGACTTGCGCCAGTGGGGAGAACCTTTCGAGAAGAAATACATCCAGTTCACACAAGAGCAGATCTCACAGATTGCCGAAAACTTCCACAACTGGCAGCGCGAAGGGCATGAACAGACTTACCGGAACGTGCCGGAATATTGCTACTCTGCCACTCTTGAAGAGATAGAGGCCAAAGGCTGGTCGCTTGTCCCCAGCAAATACATTGAGTTCAAGAGCCGGGACGAAGGCATGGACTTTGATGCCAAGATGAAAGAGTTGCAGGCAGAAATGAAGGAACTGCTGAAACAGGAAGAAGAGAGCAAGAAGGATTTGTTGAATCTGTTCAGGGAGTTGGGCTATGGAATTGAGTGATAAAATAGTAATCTATCGTTCGGAAGATGGAGAAACACAGCTTGAGGTCAGAATAAATCAAGATACGGTATGGTTGAATGCCTATCAGATAGCCGAACTATTTGGGCGCGATTCAAAAACAATCCGTAAGCATATAGCCAATGCCATAAAAGAAGAACTTGCAGGCGAAGTGGTTGTCGCAAATTTTGCGACAACCACAGAACATGGTGCGATAGAAGGTAAAAGTCAGACACATGATGTACGTTTCTATAACCTTGATGTCATCATTTCTGTTGGTTATCGGGTCAAATCAAAAAAAGGTGTGGACTTTCGCCGTTGGGCCAATAGGGTGCTGAAAGAATATCTGGTGAAAGGCTATGCCGTCAACAAAGCTTTGACGGAACAACGTTATACGGAGCTGAAGCAATTGGTAACGGTCTTGGGCCGTACAGTCAAGACACAAGAAATACTGACATCGGAAGACGCGCTCAATCTGGTGGAGGTCGTTTCCGACTATGCTTATGCTCTCGATACGTTGGACCGATACGACTATCAGCAACTGGCTGTAGAACAGACCACAAACGAAGCCAGGTTCCATGCCACCTACGAAGGAGCCATGCAGGCCATAGAAGAACTGAAGACCAAGTTTGGCGGCAGCCAATGGTTCGCCAACGAGAAGGACGATTCCTTTAAAAGTTCCATCGGGCAAATATATCAGACTTTTAACGGACAAGACCTTTATCCTTCTGTGGAGGAAAAAGCGGCTATGCTGCTTTACCTCGTCACGAAAAACCATTCGTTCAGCGACGGCAACAAACGCATTGCGGCCACCCTCTTTCTGTGGTTTATGGCCGGTAACGGCATTCTCTACAATCCGGATGGAAGCAAGCGCATTGCCGACAACACCCTTGTGGCTCTTACGCTGATGATAGCCGAAAGCCGTACCGAGGAAAAGGATATTATGGTGAAAGTAGTGGTCAATCTGATTAACAAGAACAACTATGAGTAAGGAGAATTATAGACGGCTGGGCGATTATATCCGCGAAGTGGATGTAAGGAATCGGGATTTGGAGGTGAAGGAACTTGTTGGTTTGACTATCAATAAGGCTTTTATCCCATCTGTCGCAAATACAATAGGTACAGATTTGTCTAATTATAAGGTGATACGTAAAGAACAGTTCGCTTGTAGTTTAATGCAGGTAAGTCGAGATGGGAAGATGCCTGTTGCAATGTTTGAAGGTGAATGTGCAATTATGTCGCCTGCATATCCAATGTTTGAGGTTGTAGATAAAAACATATTATTACCACAATATCTAATGATGTGGTTTTCCCGTAATGAATTTGATCGGGAAGCAAGTTTTTATGCAGTTGGAGGGGTTAGAGGTAGTCTTACCTGGCAAGATTTCTGCGATATGACTCTTCCTATTCCTCCCATCGAACAACAACGAAAGATAGTTGCAGAATACGAAACCATTTCCAAAAGAATCCGTCTGAACGAACAGATGATTACCCGTTTGGAAGAAACAGCCCAAACACTCTATCGCCAAATATTTGTAGATGGGATTGATAAAGAGAATCTGCCGGAAGGATGGAGAAAGGGGACGATTGGAGAATTTTGCAAAATTTTTACTGGGCGGAAAGATGTCAGTGAGACATCTGAGAATGGGTTGTATACATTCTTTTCATGCTCTCCGACAACTTTTAAATCGGATGATTTTATATACGATGGTGAAGCAGTATTGATTGCAGGCAATGGAAGTTATACTGGCCGTGTTAATTATTTCAAAGGGAAGTTTGATTTATATCAACGAACATATGCATGTACATTGCTTCAAAATGTGGATAAATCATATATGTTATATCTATATTGTTGTTTAAAATTTGGTTTTGAAAAAAAATATATGGGAGGTAGTCGAGGATCATCTATCCCTTATATCATTCGTGGAGATATTAGTGAATATCAAATTGTTGTAAATGATTATATAATAAAAACTTTTTATCGATATATAAGGCCTATTGTTGAGGACATTAGAAGGTATGAGTATATGACAGGAATTATGAACGATTTACGGTCTTTGCTTTTAGCGAAGATGGAGTAATAATATAAGAGCGTATGTTTTTTTCTTTTGATACAGACAGTAAAGGATATATAAAAAAACGGGAAAGTTTCAATCTGGAATACAAACAGAATTTCCAGTTGGGAGATAATTTACTCAAATACATTAAGACTTTAGTTGGTATGGCTAATAATAAAGGAGGACAAATTGTATTTGGAATTAAAGATTCCCCTCATGTATTATTAGGTATGTCTAATAACAAATTATCAGAAACAGATCCCAAATTTATTGATATTAAAGTTAGAGAATACTTTTCTCCTGACATTAGGTGGCAGTCTGCAATTCAAGAATTTGAAGGAAAAAAGTTTGGTATATTATCTGTAGAAGAAGCAGAAGAAAAGCCTGTAGTATGTAAAAAAAGTAAAGATAACATATTACGAGAAGGAGCTATTTATTATCGCTATAGAGGAGAAACAAAAGAGATAGAATATCCTGAATTAAAAAAAATATTGGAAAAAGAACGAGAAAAAGAACGTATTTTATGGATCAAACACATTGAAAAAATCGCAATGGTTGGTCCACAAAATATACACCTTCTTGATAGATACAATGGAGAAATCACTTATGGTGACAGTAAAATACTATTGGATAAATCTCTGATAGATCAACTTAAATTTATTAAAGAAGGACATTTTACGGAAAAAGAAGGTGAAGGCTTGCCAACATTAAAATTAGTTGGAACAATTGATGGTTTAGTAGATGTTGATAATGTAATAATTGACCCAAATGTTTTGTATCCATTAACAACCGGGATACTTCAGAAAAAATTAGGATTAAATCAATATGAAATGCAAGCTGTAATATATTCATTAGACTTAAAAAACAAGCCCAAAAGGCATATGACGATAATGCAAGGAGAAAAATCTAATGGTATACACAAATATTCAAAATCTGTTGTTACTGTGGTACAAAAACTTATGGAGCAACGAGGGAAAGAGGTATTTCTCAGTGAATGTACGGATAAATACAAAAAGTACTTAAGAGAAACGAAAGAAAAAAATCAGCAAATGAGAAAAAAGAAATAGCTATGTCACACTTCAACGAACATGTCAATGGAATGATTAATTGATGTTCAGAAAAACAATGCATGTAATGGAACGAGGATATTGCAAGACCGGTAGGAATGAATCAATGTGGAAACGGAAAGAATGGGATTTCGTATGAAAAAATAAACGGGGTGCAACATAGCCGCCACCGTTGTAGAGACGCGGCGCGCCACGTCTCTACACGACATGAAATCTATGTCCGATATTGCAAACGGACGCGGATTATTATCTGTTGTTGTAGGTGGATTAAAATCTGCAATCACCAAATTCGCCAATGAAAACGGAATTGATTTTGCATGGCAACCGCGTTTTCATGACCGCATTGTACGCAATACGGACGAATTGAACCGCATGGCGGAATACATAAACAACAATGCTGCCAACTGGCAGACTGACAAACTGAATAAAACGGAATAACTATGCCACATTTCAACGAACATGCCCTCGAAATGGCAATAATGGAACTGTTTCAGAACGAAGGTTATCTATATACCAACGGGGAAGAAATTCACAAAAAGGCCGATGACGTGCTGCTATGTGATGACATGCGCCGGTATTTACGCACACGCTACCGGGCTGAGGGGATCACACCAATGGAGATTGAAAACGTTTTGGCCAGGCTGACCGCCGATACCGGGCTGTCACTGTACGAGAACAATGTGCAGACCTATCGGCTGATGACTGAAGGCTTTTCGTTGAAGCGCGAAGATGCTGCTTTGCCCGACTTGTTTGTTGAACCGATAGATTTCAGCGAGGAAGGTAGAGGAAATAACCTGTTCCGCATTGTCAACCAACTGGAAATAAAAGGAACGGAAAAGCGCATCCCCGATGGCATCGTATATGTGAACGGACTGCCGGTGGTGGTACTGGAATTCAAGAGCGCAGTGAAAGAAGATACTACCATAATGGATGCCTATACGCAGCTCACCGTGCGCTATCGCCGCGATATTCCCGACTTGTTCAAATACAATGCGTTCGTGGTAATCAGTGATGGGGTAAACAATAAATATGGGTCTTTGTTTTCGCCTTACGATTTCTTTTATACCTGGCGAAAGGTAGAGGCCGATGATAAGGCAACAGATGGTGTCAACTCGCTGCTGACCATGGTCAGAGGATTGTTCCGCAAAGAAAGGCTGCTGAGTGTAATTAAGGACTTTGTATTCTTCCCCGACTCGTCGAAGAATGAGAAGAAAGTGGTTTGCCGTTATCCCCAGTTCTTTGCCACGCATAAGTTGTTTGAGCATATCCGTCTGCATTCCAAACTGCGGGAGGACGGTGACGGTAAAGGAGGAACTTACTTCGGGGCTACCGGATGCGGAAAGAGCATCACCATGCTGTTCCTGAGTAGGATGTTGATGCGTAGCCGGGAGTTTGCCAGTCCTACAATTGTCCTGATAACCGACCGTACAGACTTGGACGACCAGCTTTCCAAATTGTTCGGTACGGCCAAAAACTTCATCGGCGATGACTGTGTGATAGATGTGGAAAGCAGGGACAAACTACGGGAACACTTGGCCGGACGGACCAGTGGCGGGGTGTTTCTGACCACCATTCATAAGTTTACGGAAGACACACGGCTGTTGTCTGAACGGGCCAATATTATCTGTATTTCGGACGAGGCACACCGTTCGCAGACTAATCTGTCGATGCAAGTGAAACAGACCGAAAAGGGAGTGAGGCGTAATTATGGCTTTGCCAAATACCTGCATGACTCACTGCCAAATGCTACGTATGTCGGGTTTACGGGTACTCCGATAGATGCGACAATCGATGTGTTTGGCGAAGTGGTGGATGCCTATACCATGACCGAATCGGTGACCGATGGCATTACGCGCCGCATTGTGTATGAAGGTCGTGCTGCCAAAGTGCTGCTCGACAACAGGAAGTTGCAGGAAATAGAAATGTATTATGCCCAATGTGCAGAAGAAGGGGCGAATGAATATCAGATAGAAGAAAGCAAGAAGGCGGTAACCAAAATGGAACGTATTTTGGGAGACTCAGACCGATTACAGGTGGTGGCCGAAGACTTCATTGCCCATTATGAAAAACGGGTGGAGGAAGGAAGTACGGTAGAAGGCAAGGCTATGTTCGTTTGCGCTAACCGTACAATTGCTTTTAATCTTTACAAAAAAATTATAGCCTTGCGTCCCGGGTGGGTAGAAAAGCCTGGTGAGGAGAAGTTGCATGTAACTTGTTTGATGGCCGCTGCCCCGTTGGTGCCATATGGTAGCCAAGGGTTTCCTATCGAGAAAATCAAACTGATTATGACCCGAAGCAAGGATGATGAACCGGAACTTTATGAGTTGTTGGGAACGGATGATGATCGTCGGGCTTGGGCAGAGGAATATAAAAAGCCTAAATCGAACTTTAAGATAGCCATTGTGGTGGATATGTGGACGACGGGTTTTGATGTAGACTGTCTGGATACGATGTATATTGACAAACCTTTGCAGCAACATACGCTGGTGCAGACCATTTCGCGTGTGAACCGTGTCTATCCGGGAAAAGAAAAGGGCCTGGTGGTAGATTATATCGGTATCAAAAGCAACATGAACATAGCCTTGAAACGCTATGCCCAAGGAGATGCCGATTTGGATTCGGTAGAAAATGTGGAACAGTCGGTTGTTATAGTGAAAGATGAACTGGATATCATCCGACGGCTGTTTGGAGAGTTTGACTATTCTGCATTTTCTACCGGTACACCGCTGGAGCAGTTGGATTGCCTGAACCGGGGTGCCGAATGGATGCAGCGTACTAAGGAACAGGAAAACTTGTTTATGGGACATGCCAAGAAATTGAAATCGGCATTCAATCTATGTAGCAACAGTGAGGAAATCGGCAGTGCCGAACGGGAGGAAATTCATTATTTCTGTGGGGTACGGTCTATTATTTATAAACTGACTATTGGAGATACGCCGGACATTTCGCAAATGAATCGTCGGGTCAGTGAAATGATAGAAGAAGCTATTTTGTCGGAAGGTGTAGAAGAAATCATTCAGATAGGCAATGATAAGGAGAATCTGGATGTATTAAGTGAGGAATATATGGAACGCCTGGGTAAGCTGAAACTGCCTAACACGAAGGTGAAACTGATGGAACGGTTGCTGAAAACCGTTATTACGGAGTTTAAGAAGGTGAACAAGGCGAAAGGAATTGATTTTTCCAAACGGTTGAATACCTTGGTGGAAAAATATAATGAACGGAGGGACAGTGCGATTTTTGCAGATGAAGTGCTGACGGAAGTGGCGAATCAAATGGCTGATTTGTTGAAAGAACTGAACAAGGAGAAGAAATCGTTTCAGGGTTTGGGCATCAGCTATGAAGAAAAGGCTTTTTATGATATTCTTAAATCCATTGCAAGGCAATTTGCTTTTGAGTATCCCGAAGAAAAGTTGTTGAAACTGGCTACCGAGATAAAGAAGATAGTAGCTGATAAATCAAAATATACGGATTGGTCTACTCGCGATGATATAAAGGCTGAACTGAAAATGGATTTGATTTTGATATTGGCCGAATATGGTTATCCTCCGGTAACAAATGACGAGGTGTTTAAGGAGATTTTGGAACAAGCGGAGAATTTCAAGAAATATAATATGATGGATAAGAAATGAGGAGGAGTGAATCCTGATATAGAGATTGGGCTTTGGTTGAGGTAGGTTTTATAAGTTCCCCTTCATAATAATTTTATATTTTGTGGGTTGGCCTTTGTTTGTATTTTCTGGCGAGCAGGTTTTATGTCTCGATGAAAGGGCATAGCAGGCTATGCTGTGGAACAGGAAAACACAAAATCTGCTCGCCAGAAAAAGCAAAAAACATAAATGAAGTAATTTATCCCAAATCGGTCATTAGGACGTTCAGTCCTTGTTTCACTTGTGAGGGGTTTCTCTTTTTGCCTGTTTTTGGTTTTCTGCCGGTGCTTTGCCGCCCCGTGTCTTGGCACATAGCCCGCTATGCGCCTGCGACGCGGAACGTCAAACCCCTCGGCATGAAACTAAAAATAGGGCAAAACCTAATGACCGATTTGGGTTTATAGACTCCACTTTCATTTTATCTGTTTCCCGTTTATACACATCACACGCGGAGGTAGTGCGATATTCAGACGTGGCCTGCTTCTGCTCTGTATCTGTTGATTTGGATGAGGATTGTTTATGGCTTGTCCGGGTTGATGCGTTTGATGGTTTTGGCCGGTACTCCACCGACAACTGTGCCGGCCGGTACATCGCGGGTGACGACGGCCCCGGCTGCCACAACGGCATTGTCGCCAATGGTGACTCCTTGCAGAATGGTGGCGTTTGAGCCTATCCATACGTTTTTGCCGATGGTGATAGGAGCGGGGTAGGTTGTGGCCCGTTTCTCGGGTTCCAGAAAATGGTTGAGTGTGGCAAACACTACGTTATGACCTATCTGGCAGCCATCGCCGAGGGTTACTCCGCCATGGTCCTGAAAATGGCAGCAGGCGTTGATAAAGACATGTTTGCCTATGTGGATGTTTTTGCCGAAGTCGGTGTAGAAAGGAGGGAAAACCCGCAATGTGGGGTCAACGTCATAGCCGAACAGGCGCGAGAGCAGGGCTCGCACTTCTTCGGGGGTATGGTAGGCATTGTTGAGTTCGAAAGTAATGCGTCTGGCTTCATCGCTCATTTCGTGCATGAAACGGTGAATGTCTGCAGTGTCAAGAGCTTTCCTTGTTTTGGTGTAATCAATGAATTGTTGGAGTGTCATAGCTGTTGTTTTGTTTGTTTCTTTTTTAACTCAAATCGGTCATTGGATTTTGCATTGGTTTTTGCTTTTCTGACGAGGGATTGGTTGTTCCGTGTTGCAGGCGCATAGCGGGCTATGCGCCGAAAAACGGGACGACAAATCCACCGGCAGAAAACGAAAACCGGCAAAAAGTGCCGGTGTGACAAGTGCAACGATAACCGAACGTTCGAATGACCGATGGGGGGGTAACATGAAAATCGGTTGGCCTTTTTCGGACCTGTCAGTTGCCGGTTGGTGGCTTGCTGTTATTTCAACAGACCTTTTTCCAATCGTTTCAGACCTTCGTTCAATGTGGCGCGTGGGCAGGCTATGTTCATGCGCAGGAATCCTTCTCCGCCGGGACCGTAGAGTGTGCCGGGGTTTACCATCAGTCGGTGTTCCTGTTGCAGGTACATGGCCAGTTCTTCCGATGACCGACCCGTTGTCCTGCAGTCTATCCAGGGAAGGTAGGTGCCTTCGAGCGGAGAAATGGGGTAGTGGGGCAGTCTTTCACTGAAGAAACGGCACATGTGTTCGTAGTTCTGCCACAGGTAGCAGCGTAGGCTGTCGAGCCATTCGGCACCTTCGTTGTAGGCGGCAATGGTGGCCAGCACACCGAACGGGTTGACATCGCACACTTCATTGTCATTGATGGCCCGGTCTATGCGTTGGCGTATGTGCTCGTCGGCAGCCACGATGTTGGCAATCTGCAGGCCGGCTATGTTGAAAGCCTTGCTGGGCGAGATGCAGGTGACCGAATGCATGCGGAACGCTTCGGAGAGCGAGGCAAAGGGTGTATAGTCGTGGCCGTCATAAGTCAGTTCGCAGTGTATTTCGTCGGCAATGATGAAAACCCGGTTTCTCAGGCAAATGTCGCCGATGCGTTCCAGTTCATCGGATGTCCAGACCCGTCCCGTCGGATTGTGTGGATTGCACAGCAACAGCAGTTTGGCTTGGGGGTCGGCGGCTTTTGCTTCGAGGTCGTCAAAGTCGATGGTGTACCGTCCGTTGGTGTTGACCAGCATGTTGGCCGAAAGCAGACAACCGTTGTTCCGGATGGAGGAATAGAAGCAGTTGTAGGCAGGAGTCTGTACAATGACTTTGTCACCGGGCGAGGTCAGGGCCTTGATAATGGCCGAAACGGCAGGTACTACACCGCTGGTGTAGATAATCCAACGAGGGTCAATGTGCCACTGGTGACGTCTCCGGAACCAGTTTGTAACGGCCTCATAGTAGGTGTCGGGCACTTTTGTATATCCGAAAATGCCGTGTGCCACCCGTTGCTGCAACTGTTCGATAATGGCAGGGGCGGTGCGGAAGTCCATGTCGGCCACCCACATGGGCAGCATGTGGTCGTCGGCTGGAGTATCCCATTTGTAGGAGTTCGTTCCGCGACGCGGGATGATGGTGTCGAAATCGTAGTGCATAATGAGTAACTTGTAAAAATGAAACGATATTATTTTCCTGTTTTCAGTAACTCATCTAAATTAATTTTCACGAGTCACTTATGAACATTGCATGTATGTTGCCTGTTTTGTTTGGTCATTCGGCTCTTTTCCTTTTCAGTCCGAAAATCCATTTGCCTCTCCACAACCGTATGAGGAATATCATTCCGCGGAAACACAGTTCAATGCACATGGCCAGCCACACGCCGCGCAAACCCATGACCGGTGCCAGCAGGGCGGCGAGGGTGAGCCGAATTCCCCAAATGCTCCCGAAATTCATGAGGCTGGGCATAAGTGTGTTGCCGGCACCGACAAATACGCCGTAGGCTACGATGGATGCGGCGAACATGGGCTCGGCGAAAGCCTCGATGCGTAATATTTCCGTTCCCAGCCTCCGGATATCTTCCACCGGTGTCATGATGCCGATAATTTGGGGTGCGGCTATGTACATAAGTGCTCCCATGACACCCATGACGCCCATACCGGTCCATACGGTGATATGGGCAAAGCGTCGCATCAACTTGAGTCTTCCGGCACCCAGACTTTGTCCGACCAGGGTGGTGGCCGCTTCGGCAATGCCGTAGCCGGGCATGTAGCACAAGCTTTCGGCTATGATGGCAAACGAATTGGCCGCAATGGCCACAATGCCTAGCGGTGCTACAATGACTGTGGTCATGATTTGTGCTCCGCAGATGGCCACATGCTCGAACCCCATGGGCAGGGCAATCCGGCAAGCGGTTTGCAATGTTGTTTTCCGAATCATGAACGAACCGCATTCGCCCGAGTATCTTGATATGGGCGAGCGTTTGAACAAATAGGTCATCATGAGTGCGGCGGTTACCAGTTCGGCCAATGCGGTTCCCAATGCGGCTCCTTCTACTCCTAGTCCGGCACCGTAGATGGTGAGGTCGCCCCATGGCGTTTCCCAGTGACGGGTCGGGAAAATGAGGAAGAAGTTGAACAACACGTCGAGCAGGCACATCAGTACATTCAGTGCACTGGGCACCCGCATGTTCCCGCTGCAACGTAGCATGCTGCCGGCCAAAAAGTTGAGTTGCAACGCCGGAAGAAACAGGGAAAAGATGAAAAAATAGACCGATGAGTCATGATGGATAGCTTCGTCTCCGCCTAGCCATCGGGGCAAGGCATCGCTGATGGACATGCCGATGCAGGCCAGCAACAGACTGAAAACCATTACGGCCGTGACGGATTGCCGCAACACACGTTTGGCTCCTTCGAAATCTCCGGCACCGATGCGGTGTGCCACCTGGACGGAAAATCCGGTAGCTGCTGCCGAGCAAATGCCCCAGAACAGCCAGGTTGTCGTCGAAACCAGTCCGATGGAGGCCGATGCATTGGCCCCCAGACTGCCTACCATGGATGCGTCGACGTATTGCATGGCAATGGAAGATAACTGTGCCATGATGGCCGGCAGGCTGAGATAGGCTGTCAGTTTCAGTTGTTGTGTTCCGTTGAGCTTTTGTCCGTTGCGAATGAGCGACAAAAGATAATCTGTTTTACCACCCTTGTTTTCCATCCGTTTCTGCTTTTTTATGGGGCGCAAAGATAGCGAAAGTCGAAGGCAGAAAATCAAACTTGTTTGAATTTTATGCCAAGCCGCATCCTATCTTATGGAAAGATAGCGAAAGGCGAGCGCAATGCAAATGACTTGAAAATTGAAAACGAGTTGTTGCTACATGTCTTTTTCCGTTTTCAACTTTCATCCCAGCAGTTCAATCTTGCAGTCGGCCGGAGCTTTTATATTCTCGTCGAGAATGATTTTGCCGAAGCTTCGGGCGGCAATACGTCCGCTACGAGGGTTCTTCACACTGTGTATGTGGCTGTTAACGGTGGCCTGTACGCTGCTGTATTCGAAAGCCAGATCACAGTCATCGGCCATGATGCAGTCTTCCAGCAACAGGTTTTCGGCATAGCACAGGGGCTGTGTGCCGGAGATGCGGCAACGTACAAGGCGCAAATTGCGTGAGTGCCAACCCAGGTATTCTCCGTTCAGTTCCGAGTCGTAGATGGTCACATTTTCCGATTCCCAAAGCGCATCTTTGGTTGTTATTTTTGCATGGTGCAGTTCCATGTTTTTCACATACTGGAATACATATTTGCTGTCGCTTTCCAGTCCGTCAATGTACAAGTCGTTGCAGAACATGAAAGGATAGGTGCCTTCGTGCAGTTTCAGGTTCTTTATGTTCAGTCGGTTGCAACGCCAGAAAACTTCATCGGCATCGGTCATTTCTACATCCTCTATTTCAATGTCATGCATTTCCCGAAACATTTTGGGGGCATCAATGCGTGTGCGGGTCATTTTCAAATGATCGGAATACCAGAGAGCCGACCGTCCGCCCACATCGAAAAAGCAACGGTCGATAACGAAACCGTGAACGTGCCAGAAAGGATAGTTTCCTTCAAAGCGACAGTTGATGGCTTCTATGTCACTACACTCTTTAAGGGCCGATTCGCCGGCATGAATGGTTACATTTTCCAGGCGTAAGCCGTGCGATTCGAACAGAGGCCGTTCGCCTCCGAATTCGGTGTTGGATATGACTTTCATTTTGTTTTGTTGTAGGGTTGGTTAATAATTGTTTTGTTGCAACTGATTGTAGACATCGTCAGTCACCGGTTCGAGCCATTCGTTGGAAGTGTTTTCTCCTTCCGGTTCCAATGCCAGATGGGCAAACCAGCTGTCGGCAGAAGCACCGTGCCAGTGTTTGACGTTGGCAGGTATATGAATGACGGTTCCCGGAACTATCTTTACAGCAGGCTTTCCTTCTTCCTGATACCATCCTTGACCGGCAACGCCAATCAGTACTTGTCCTCCGCCTTGGGTGGCATGGTGAATGTGCCAGTTGTTGCGGCAACGCGGCTCGAAAGTAACATTGTAAATGGCAACTTGCTCGTTGGAAACGGGAGCCAGGTAGCTCTTGCCTGTGAAGTATTGTGCGTAGGCATCGTTGGGTCTGCCGATGGGGAATATCATTTCACGCTGGAATGCGGATTGGGCATCTGCACTTGTCTGCTCTTCGGCCCAAACGTCTTTTGCCAGCCTGAAGGCGGCCCATGCTTTCGGCCAACCGGCATAGAAACCGATGTGGGTAAGTATCTCGGCAATCTCGGTTCGGGTGATACCGTTTTTCTTGGCCGACTGCAAATGATAAATCAGTGAACTGTCGGTAATGCCTTGACTGATCAGAGCCGTAATGGTTACCAGGCTGCGGTCGCGCAAGCCGAGTTGGTCGGTTCGGCTCCATACTTCACCGAAAAGAATGTCGTCGTTTAGTTCGGCAAACTTCGGCGCGAAATCTCCCAGTTGTTCGCGTCCGGCTGTTTGTACTACATTTTTTTCTTGTGCCATAATGTTGAAAGTTGATGGAAAAATGAACAGCGAAATTAAAAAAACTTATTCATAATGTTTGGTTTATGGAGTGAATTTGTCGATGTAAGGCTTAACTGTCTGTATGGTAAGCTACTATAAATAGTTTTCATAGAACCCGTTTATAATGAAAGCATGACGGTGACATCGCCTTTCCCTCCCAACAGGTCCAGCATCTCGGCACGTGTGGAAACTCCGTCAACTTTACCCAAACGGGTAAAATTCCAAGAGTTGGTGTCATAATAAATGACAAATGAATTGCCTTGATACAGAATCAAATCTCCCGGTCCGGTTGTCGTTTGGCGGTCGTTGCGGGGTAATGAAAAGCCAAGGGAACCGACTTTTTCCATGTCGCCGTAGTCGCTCATTTGAATGGACAGTGGGCCTTGTGCCAAAATTTTTTTCAATGCTTCGGTCGAGCTGTTTTCTGTCAATGTGGCTGTGAAGGTATTGTCTCCGACAGTCAATTTAATGGTAATGGTCTGCATATTATCGGGTTTATGAGTTATATTCTGTTGTTCTTGCCAGATGTCGTTTTTCTCGCTGCCGCATGCCGAAAAGAACAATGTCGACAGACAGGTGAAAAGCAAGATTCGTTTCATGTCGTTTCTGTTTTTTTTTTGATGTATTTTCCTTTGCTTGTTGCAATGGCAAAAGTCGGTATTTCCGTGTGACCTTTTTGTAGATGAATTACGGATATGTTCTTTTACACATGACCTGAATTACGGATTTTGTCATAAACCTTTAGGTAGGTTCAGGACAACGGTTTCGTGTTGCCTGCGGCATGATGTCCCAGTTGTTTCAGCACAATGTTATCGTCCCACGTATGTGGGACACGTGTATCACGGCCGTGGGACACGTGTCCCATATATGTGAGACACGTGTATCACTGTCATTTAACGAATAAGGTTGACTTAAAATATCTTAATGCATAAAAGAGGTTGACTCAGATTTGACTTATGTTTATATTGGGTTGACTCGTTTGTCAACTATTCACTTGTCGGGTTGACTTTTCTGTT
>CASEAJ010000038.1 GCA_949285425.1 uncultured Porphyromonadaceae bacterium | reverse complement strand
TTCTTTTACCGAAAACTTTTCCAAGGTGACTTTCCGGTAAATCTCCGAAATTTCACACAGACTACGCTGTGACTGTTCATAATCTTTTTGTTTCATTCTTTTGACTCTTTAGGAGTCAACCTTTTTTAAAAAAAGACATTCCCGTCCTGAACTTACGTAATGAATGCCGCCTTGGACTGAAGTATGAAAAATAAATGATACCTTTGTCTTGAAAAAACGGTGTGAAAAAACGGAAAATATCAAAACAGAAGTGGAAAAGACTACAAGGGAATATAAGCTGACTGACTTTCTTCCTACAACCAGAAAAGAACTTGAATTGAGAGGTTGGGATGAAGTGGATGTCGTGCTTTTCACGGGCGATGCTTATGTGGATCATCCTTCATTTGCCAATGCAGTGGTGGGACGTATTCTGGAAGCTGAAGGGGTGCGGGTGGCGATTGTGCCTCAGCCCAACTGGCAGGACGATTTGCGCGATTTCCGGAAAATGGGACGCCCCCGTTTGTTCTTTGCTGTTTCGGCCGGCAATATGGACTCGATGGTCAATCACTACACCGCCAACAAACGGTTGAGGTCGGACGATGCCTATTCGCCGGACGGTCGCCCTCACATGCGTCCCGACTATGCCACGATCACCTATTGCAACATATTGAAGCGTCTGTATCCCGACGTGCCGCTGGTCATCGGTGGAATTGAGGCTTCGTTGCGCCGTTTTACACATTACGATTATTGGTCGGACAAGCTCATGCCCAGCATATTGGTCGATTCGAAAGCTGACCTGCTGATATATGGAATGGGGGAGATGCCGCTTCGCGAATTGGTACATCGTCTGCGTCAGGGACAGTCGTTCGGCAATCTGACGGATATACCTCAGACCTCTTATCTGGCTCAACGGTTCCCAACCGGAACGCCATGGGAAGATGTGGTTTTAGTGCCGCATGAAGTGTGTCTGAAAGACAAGAAAAAATACGCGTCCAACTTCAAGCACATTGAAGAGGAGTCAAATAAATATCATGCAGCGCGTCTGCTGCAACAAACAGGCAATCGCTGGGTGGTGGTCAATCCACCGTTTCCTCCCATGAGCACCGGTGAACTGGATGCTTCGTTTGACTTGCCCTATACACGTCTTCCTCATCCCAAATACAAGGGAAAGACCATCCCGGCCTACGAAATGATCAAATTTTCGGTCAACCTGCACCGTGGGTGTTTCGGCGGGTGCGCCTTCTGCACCATATCGGCACATCAGGGCAAGTTCATAGCTTCCCGTTCCAAAGAGTCCATTCTCAATGAAGTGAAACGGATAACGGAACTTCCCGACTTCAAGGGCTACTTGAGCGACCTGGGCGGACCTTCGGCCAACATGTACCGGCTTCAAGGCAAAGACCTGAACATTTGCCGTAAATGCAAAAAGCCATCGTGCATTTTCCCGGTGGTATGTCCCAATCTGAATACCGACCATACCCCGTTGCTGGATATATACCGTTCGGTCGACCGCATGAAGGAAATAAAGAAGTCGTTCATAGGCAGCGGAGTGCGCTATGACCTGCTGTTGCATGAAAGCAAAGACCCCCAGGCTGCTGCCAGCCACGAGGCTTACACGAACGAACTGATTGCACGGCACGTATCGGGAAGGCTCAAGGTAGCTCCGGAGCATACATCGGACCACGTGCTGAACATCATGCGCAAGCCGTCCTTCGAACTTTTCGGCCGTTTCAAAGCACGGTTTGACAAAATCAACCGGGAAAACGGATTGAACCAGCAAATCATTCCCTATTTCATTTCGAGCCATCCCGGCTGCCGGAATGTGGACATGGCTGAACTGGCCGTGCAGACCAAACGTCTGAACTTTCACCTGGAACAGGTGCAGGATTTTACTCCGACACCCATGACGCTGGCTACCGAAATATACTATTCGGGCTATCATCCCTATACGCTCGAACCTGTTTTTACGGCCCGTACGAAAGAAGAGAAACTGGAACAACGCAAGTTCTTTTTCTGGTACAAACCGGAATACCGCAATGCCATAGTCAGGGACTTGCAACGTATGAAACGTCCCGACCTGCAACAAAAGCTGTTTGAGAAAAACAGAGTGAAATGAATGCTTTCATGGATATGTGACCTTGACACAACGTGACATTAAACAGGAACATTCTCTTGAAGAGAACGCTTGTTGTGTTGGAACAACCAGTAGTTTCAAGTGACATGATTTGTTCGCGTCCCGAATTTACTTCTATAGATAAGAATACAAACTGCATTAGGCAAAACCCATCAAGCAAGTTTGATGGGTTTTGCGCTCATTTGCATTATCTTTTCATAAGATAAGGCTGCATTAGGCAAAAACAATTCAAGCAAGCTTGATGGGTTTTGCACTCATTTGCATTATCTTTTCATAAGATAAGGCTGCATTAGGCAAAAACAATTCAAGCAAGCTTGATGGGTTTTGCACTCATTTGCATTATCTTTGCAACCCTAAAGAAACGATTATTTGTAAATGGCACGAAAGAAAAAACCGCTTCCGATATTGGAAAACGTGACGATAACCGACCTGGCTGCCGAAGGAAAGGCAATAGCCAAAGTGGATGATATGGTGGTGTTTGTACCATTTGCCGTACCGGGCGATGTGGTCGACTTGCAGGTTACAAAAAAGAAGCACCGCTACATGGAAGCAGTGGTGTTGCAGGTACGCGAGTATGCTGCAGAACGTCAGGAACCAGTATGTCCGCATTTTGGCGTATGCGGAGGCTGCAAATGGCAGATGCTGCCCTATGAAGCCCAGCTGAGATACAAGCAGAAGCAGGTGGTGGACAACCTGACCCGTATCGGCAAGGTTGAATTGCCGCCCGTAAGCCCTATATTGGGTTCGGCGCATACGGAACGTTATCGCAACAAGCTTGAATTTACATTTTCGAACAAACGTTGGATGACTTGGGATGAAGTGAAGGAGGGTAAGGAGTTTGACACAATGAACGCCGTAGGCTTCCACATTCCCGGTATGTTTGACAAGGTACTTGACATTGAAGCATGTTGGTTGCAGGATGACATTTCAAACCAAATCCGTAATGAAATCCGTCGCTATGCATTGCAGCACGGGCTCACATTTTTCGATTTGAGGGCACAGGAGGGCTTTCTTCGTACCATGATGGTGCGTACATCCTCTACTGGCGATCTTATGCTTGTTATGGTGTTTTTTCATGAAGACAAGCCAAAACGCGAGGCCTTGTTAAACCACTTGCACAACACATTCCCGCAAATCAGTTCCTTGCTTTATGTCATTAACGGTAAGGCTAACGATACCATTACCGACCAGGAAGTCCATGTGTTTTACGGTGAAGAATGCATCTATGAGCAAATGGAAGGACTGCGGTTCAAGATTGGGGCCAAATCGTTTTATCAGACCAACTCGGAACAGGCGCATGAATTGTACAAGGTGGCACGCGGGTTTGCCGGACTCACAGGCAACGAACTGGTGTATGACCTGTATACAGGGACGGGGACCATCGCTAATTTTGTGGCACGGCAGGCACGGCAGGTCATAGGCATAGAATATGTACCCGAAGCTATAGAAGATGCCAAGGTCAACTCGGCTATTAATGGCATTGACAATACGCTTTTCTTTGCCGGTGATATGAAAGACATCCTGAATGCCGAATTCATAGCACAGCACGGCACTCCCGATGTGATTATCACCGACCCGCCCCGTGCAGGCATGCACAACGATGTAATCGACACTCTGCTGTTTGCTGCTCCACGGCGTATTGTCTATGTAAGCTGTAACCCGGCCACACAGGCACGCGACCTCAGCCTGCTCGACACGGCCTACCGGGTGGCAGCCGTGCAGCCGGTCGACATGTTCCCACATACGCATCATGTGGAAAATGTCGTGCTGTTGGAACGCCGTTGAGTTCCGTGTTTTTTATCATCGCTTGAAGTTTTTCCCATTCAAAAAAAAACTTTACCTTTAGCGGCTCAAACATGTTGAAACAAATATAAAAATATGTGAGAATGGAAAACAATGCTTTATTACAGGAAGTCATTGCCAAAGCCCAAGGCTGGCTCGATGGCAATTACGATGAAGAAACGAAACGTGAAGTGCGCCGAATGATGGACGCAGAGGACAAAACCGAATTGATCGAATCGTTCTACAAAGATTTGGAGTTTGGTACCGGAGGCTTGCGTGGCATTATGGGGGCCGGTTCCAACCGCATGAATATCTACACGGTAGGTGCGGCCACACAGGGCTTGAGCAACTATCTGAAAGCACAGTTTCCCGATACGCCCCAGATAAGTGTCGTCATCGGACACGACTGCCGTAACAACAGCCGCAAGTTTGCTGAAATATCAGCCAATATCTTCTCGGCCAATGGCATTAAGGTGTATCTTTTCGATGACCTTCGTCCTACACCCGAAACTTCGTTTGCCATTCGCCATCTTGGTTGCCAAAGCGGTATTATTCTGACTGCTTCGCACAACCCGAAAGAATACAATGGTTACAAAGCCTATTGGAGTGACGGAGCCCAAATGATTGCCCCGCATGATGTGAATGTGATCAAGGAGGTGGAAAAGATAAAAAATGTGGATGATATCAAGTTCCAGGGAAATCCCAGTCTCATTCAAACCATAGGTGAAGAAATAGACAAGGCATTCATTGACTCCATTAAAACCCTGTCTTTGTCGCCCGATTCCATTCAGCGCAACAGTGACTTGAAGATTGTGTACACACCTATTCACGGTACAGGTGTACGCCTCATTCCACGTGCATTGAAGGAATATGGTTTCAAAAACATTATCCATGTGCCCGAACAGGATGTGGTGAGCGGTGATTTTCCCACAGTTGTGTCGCCTAATCCGGAAGAACCGGCTGCCCTTGAACTGGCTGTGAAGAAAGCGAAAGAAACCGATGCCGACCTTGTGCTTGCTTCCGACCCCGATGCTGACCGCATGGGTATTGCCGTGAAAAACGACAAAGGCGAATGGGTCCTTGTCAACGGTAACCAGACGTGCATGATGTTCATTTATTATCTCATCACCCGCTGGCGTGAACTGGGACGGTTGAAAGGCAATGAATATGTGGTGAAGACCATTGTGACCACCGAACTCATCCGCGACATAGCCAAGCGCAACGAAGTGGAATACTTCGACTGCTACACCGGATTCAAATGGATTGCTGCCGTCATTCGTGAAAACGAAGGCAAGAAACAATACATTGGGGGTGGGGAAGAAAGCTACGGCTTCTTGCCCGAGACTTTTGCCCGCGACAAAGACTCCGTGTCTTCATGTGTGTTGATGGCCGAAATGACAGCCTGGGCCAAGGACAACGGCAAGTCGCTTTTCGAACTTTTGCAGGACATTTACGTAGAATACGGCTACGGCAAAGAAAAAGGTATCTCTGTTGTGCGTAAAGGTAAATCGGGTGCGGAAGAAATAGCTGCCATGATGACCGGATTCCGCAACAATCCGCCGAAGGAAATTGCCGGTTCGCCGGTTGCCGTTATTAAAGACTACCAGACCCTGAAACAGAAAACAGTGGCTACCGGTGAAGAAACGGCACTCGACATGCCAACCACATCGAATGTGCTGCAGTTCTTTACCGAAGACGGTACGAAAATATCGGTACGTCCATCGGGCACCGAACCGAAAATTAAGTTCTACATTGAAGTGCGTGGCGAAATGAAATCGCGTGCCGACTTCGATGCGGCTGAAGCTGCTGCAACAGCCAAGATAGATGCCGTACGCGCTTCATTGGGCGTATAGCATGATTGCTTCAATTGTTGAATAACAGACACACCTATAGAGAAAAGAGCCGGTCTACATACTGTAAACCGGCTCTTTTTATTATGTAACAGGGTAGGTTATTTGCTGGCTTCTCTACGTGTTGTTATGGTAATGACACCATTTTGGGCTCTTTTTCCGTAAAGTTTTATACCCGTTTTCTCTTTCATGACTTCCACTTTTTCTATCTGTTGTGGAAACAGGCTGTTCACATCGAAATTGTCGCTTTGGACAACTCCATCAACAATAAAAAGCGGACTTTGGGCAGATATGCTCTTGTTGGCGGCATCGGTCGGAGGCGTCGAAGAACCTTCGCTTGCAATGTCTGAAGTTTCTTTGTTGTTCTGTAGATTGACATTATCGGAACGGAAATTTATAGGCAGCGCATATTTTACATTCACTTTTTCTCCCCGCTGCTCTCCAGGAGTCCAGCGGGGCATGTCGGCTACAACCCGAATAGCTTCTTTGTCCAAAGCGGGTGAAATGCTCCGTACGACTTTGATATTCTCGATGCTGCCGTCTTTCATGACCCAAAACTCCACGATAACCCGTCCCTGTTCATTTGCGGCCATTGCTTCAGCCGGATATCGTATGCTTTTACTTAGATATTCGAACAATGCTTGTTGACCTCCCGGAAACACGGGCATTTTTTCCACAACAGTCAATACCACATTGTCATCTTCAAGCGGTTCATGCACAGCTTGGGTTTGGCTGACTTCCGGCTGTACTTCTTGCGCATTACCGATACCTATCAATCCGATGCTGAGAGGCAATGCCAACAGGCATTTTAGCAGACCTGCTTTCGGAGTTTTTCTTCCATTCATCATAATCGTTTTTTTTAGTAATGAAACATGATTATTAGGTTTGTAAAATCTCATTCCGATAATTGCTTGTCATGATATCCAATTGTTCTATTTCATAAAGTATTGGCAGTAAAATTGCTATACTTGACAACAAAACTAAGGATTTTTTCTGTATTGCGGTTGATTTCTGCAAAGATTTTGACACCCGTCCTTCGCCTTTGAAAAAACTCCTGCCGGTATTGTTCCCATATTATTTGTCCTGGTTTTTATATGTCAGATTCGCGTTACTGAAAAAATCTTTATAAATTCGCAGGCTCGAAAAAAGAAGAGTCAGATATGAATACGGTTTTATTGGATGTGCATACACATACGGTGGCAAGCGGCCACGCATTCAGCAGCATGCAAGAAATGGTGCGGGCTGCAGCGGATAAGGGGTTGAAGATACTGGGTATCACGGAACATGCTCCTGGTATTCCGGGAACGTGTGATCCGATTTATTTCCGGAACCTGCATGTGGTTCCCCGAAACATGTATGGAGTAGAACTGCTGTTGGGGGCAGAACTGAACATTCTGGATTACGAAGGACGCATTGATCTTTCGGAAGTATATTGGAAATTGCTTGATTTGCGCATAGCGGGCATTCATTCGTTGTGCTACACACCCGGTAGCATTGAGCAAAACACATCGGCTATGTTGGGAGCGATGCACCATCCCTATGTGCAGATTATCAGCCATCCGGGCGATGGCACGGCCGACCTGTTGTTCGAACCGTTAGTGCTGGCATCCAAGGAAACCCATACCTTGCTGGAAATAAACAACCAGTCGCTGAACCCTTCCCGGCACAAGGAGAAAGCCCGGGAAAACAATCTGGAATTGCTGCGCTTGTGCAAGCAGTACGAAGTGCCGGTCATTTTGGGAAGCGATGCACATATTTCATTCTCCATTGCCGACTACAGCCATATTTACGAACTGCTCAGCTTGACCGAATTTCCGGATGAACTGATTTTGAATGACAAACCGGAGCAGTTCAGACAATGTTTGAAAAAGGTACATTTGTAATAAAAAGCCATAAAACAGAACAACCGCCCTGAATTTATGTTCGGAGCGGTTGTTTGTTTTAAGGGTTCTTATAAGTTCCCCTCCATAATAATTGTATATTTTGTGGATTGGACTTTACGTGTTTTTTATAAAACCCACCTTTAATCCAAATCCAATGACTTGGATTAAAGGAAAATTTGATTTTTCTCTTATTTTGCCGCTTTTTCGCCGTTCTGCATGGCTTCCATAATCTTGGCTTCGAGTTCTTCGGCCAGTTCCGGATTGTCGCGGATGACATTCTTTGCAGCATCACGTCCTTGTGCCAGCTTGGTATCGCCATAGCTGAACCAGGAACCGCTTTTCTTTATTACACCGTATTCCACTCCTAAATCGATGATTTCACCGGTACGCGAAATACCTTCACCGAACATGATGTCAAACTCTGCCTTGCGGAAGGGAGGAGCCACTTTGTTCTTGACAACCTTCACACGTGTCTGGTTACCGATAATTTCATCACCGTCTTTCAACTGACCTATTTTGCGGATATCCAAACGTACTGAAGCATAGAACTTCAATGCATTACCACCGGTTGTGGTTTCGGGATTGCCGAACATGACGCCGATTTTGTCACGCAACTGATTGATGAAAATACAGGTTGTATTGGTTTTGTTGATGTTCCCGGTAAGTTTACGCAGCGCCTGCGACATGAGCCGTGCCTGCAAGCCCATTTTAGAGTCACCCATGTCTCCTTCTATTTCTGCTTTAGGTGTCAGTGCGGCCACTGAGTCAATTACGACAATGTCAACAGCCGAGGAACGGATAAGCTGGTCGGCAATTTCAAGAGCCTGTTCTCCGTTGTCGGGTTGTGAAATGAGCAGTTCGTCGGTGTTTACCCCCAACTTTTCGGCATAGAAACGGTCGAATGCGTGTTCTGCATCGATGATGGCAGCAATTCCTCCTGCTTTCTGGGCCTCGGCAATGGCATGAATGGCCAATGTGGTTTTACCGGACGATTCGGGGCCATATATTTCAATGACACGTCCGCGCGGATAACCTCCTACACCTAAAGCCATATTCAACCCAATGGAACCGGTCGGTATCACAGCCACTTCCTCCACTTTCGTGTTACCCATCCGCATGATGGTACCTTTACCGTGATCTTTTTCTATCTTGTCCATTGCCAGTTGCAAGGCTTTCAGTTTTTCGGCTGATGGTTTCTTTACTTCTTCTTCCATGTTGTCGGTTTTATTTGTTTTGTAGTTGATTTATATGTTTTATGATGTTTTTTGTCTGTTGTCAAAGATAAGGAACAATTCATAATTGGCAAAGGGCTGTAGGCAATTTAGTTTGTCACTTCACCCTTACCACCGATTGTATATGACCGTCGGACGGGAACGGCGTATGCTCATGGACGGGAACCACATGTCGTCCGCTGTCAGTCCACATGCTTCAACGGCTTTCACGCAGTATTCCAACCGGCCGAAGTCGGCATCCACGTTGTTCGTACCAAAAGTGAATTTGATGCCACGTGCTTTCGCGCGCCGGATGATGTCAAAACTGGGAATCTGATAGCGTGCGTTGATTTCAAGGGCGATGTGCTGCTGTTCCAACACATCGAGCACACGGTCTATGTGCTCATCACTCCAATACCGGTCATAGTCGGCTTGCATGTCTTCGGGCAGATAAGTCGGATTTGCGTAAATGTCGGCCGGTTCATTGGTGAGAATCTTTACTGTCTGGTCGACCAAATGATCCATATACTCTTCTTTTGTAATGCCATCATAATGAACTTCTTCCGGACGATAGATGCGTGACAGGCGTCCCTTGTGATCAACAATGGTCATGGCATCGGTAAAAAGATAATCAAACACGCCCAAAGCCTCTTGTGAGAAGGTTGATGTCCATTTACGACCTTCGCCCTGAACTCCTCGCAAAAATGGCATATCCTTCACTTCATCGAAATAGGCGTATACTTCCCGGTCGTTGGCCAACATCCGTCCGACACCTCCTTCACCGGCATTGGGCGCGACTCCATAATTGATACCATAGTTCATGGACATGGCGTGTGCCAGTTCTTTGGTAAGCCCGCCTTTCAGATGCACATGGTAATCAATGACCGGAAAATTTTGCTGTTGCAATCGGATGATTCCATCGGCTTGTTCGTTTACTGCAGGTAAGGTGTCGGAAGCATTGATTGTGTTATCCTTAAAACGGGTTACATACAGATTACGGAATTTCACTTTCCCTTTTATCCCTTGCAGGGCTATACGGCCTGAACCGAGCAGACGTTGGGCATACGCTTGGGTGCGGTAGGGTTTGTCAGGTTCGGTATAACACACTACTTCTGTTCCGTTAATGCAGACAGAAATGTTGTGACCTTGTACGGACAATTTGAAATTGAACCATTCATTGTCTTCGGCCAGCGACCGGTAAAGGTTGCGTATGGCGACAAGACTGCCGGTTTTGTGCGTCCCATCGATTGCACCGTTGTGTATGGCCAATGCATATCCGGATGTTCCATCCGTGTGAAACAAAATAGCAGCTTCCGAATGGGGTTGTGTATATGCTTCTCCAGTCAGAACAAAGTTCCTGTACTCATTGGGGACAAACCATGTCGTGTCGGGATTGACCGTTATTCCGTTGCTTTGAATGGAATTTCCTTGCATGTCGTTGAAGGTGTCAATCGGTTCGGCTACTCCATATTGGGTACAACTTTCCAAAACGATAGTGCAAAAACACGCTGTAACAAGCAGGAATGAGAGAAAGTTTTTCATAATCATATAACCATAATGTTGAATGTTCTTATAGAATTTTCATTTCAATATTTCCAGTTTTGCAAATTTGAGAAGCAATGATTTCTTTCCCTTGTCCCCAAAGTCGATTTCTGCCTTTGCATTGCCATCGACAACGCTTGTCGAAATCACTTTTCCGATGCCGAAAACATGATGTTTCACGAACGTCCCGGCCGGAATGGCATCGCATTTTTGCGGTGTGCTGTTTCCTGTTTCTGCCGGGCTTATTTTGGTCAGACGTTTGGCAGGGCGGGGTGGGGGCATCATTGCCGAATCGGACGATTCGTTTCGGAAGGAATATCCTGAGGAAATTCCGTTGAAACGTATACGCTCCATATCCAGTTCCCGGTCCCAATTACCTATTGTGCGTGGCTTTTCTATAACTTCTTCCTGTGGATAGTCAAGATATTGCGGGTCAATGTCCTTCAAAAAGCGGCTGGGATTGGAAAAAGCCGTCTTCCCATTGCGGAATCGGGAACGAGCATAACTTATGAAACAACGTTCTTCCGCACGGGTAATGGCCACATAAAACAGACGTCTTTCTTCTTCCAGATCGCGTGCATTTTCCACACAAAATGCCGATGGAAAAAGTTCTTCTTCCATGCCTACTATGAACACCACCTTAAACTCCAATCCTTTGGCCGCATGAACCGTCATAAGGGTCACTTTGTCGTTGTCTTCATTCTGATCAGTGTCCTGATCGGTGAGCAGTGATATTTCCGCAAGATAATCAATCAGGTAAAATTTACCTTCACCGGCTTTTTCCTTTTCTTCACAAAACTCATGAATTGCCTTCAGAAGTTCCTGTATGTTTTCCTGCTTGCTCAAGTTCTCCGGAGAACGGTCAAGAAACGTTTCACTTAATATTCCGGTTGCCTTGATGATGCTTTGTGCCATTTCATAGGCATTCAATTCTCCACTTTGTGCGGCGAATGAATCTATGAGTTCACGGAAGTTGCCCAACTTGGCAGCCGTCCCGGCATTGACAGGCAAGTTATATTTCAACATGTCCGACATGACTTCCCATACGCTGACTGCATGTGTCTGTGCGCAATCGAACAGTTTTCCCACCGTTGTTTCTCCGATGCCACGTGCCGGAAAATTGATAATCCGCTTTAAGGCTTCTTCATCGTTGTGGTTGCTGATTAGCCGGAAATAAGCAATGACATCTTTTATCTCTTTACGCTGGTAAAATGACAATCCACCATATATCTTGTAGGGAAGTCCCTGTTTGCGTAAAGCCTCTTCCAATACGCGCGATTGGGAGTTGGTACGATACAGCACAGCAATGTTCTGATAATCGTACTGTTTTTTTCTATGCAGTGTACGGATGGTATCGGCCACATAAACGCCTTCTTCCAAATCGGTATAAACATTCGTAACTTTCAGCAGTTCTCCTTTTTCTTTTTTGGAAAAAATCGTTTTCCTGATTTGTGCCGAATTTTTGTCTATCAGACTGTTAGCTGCATTGACAATGGTTTGTGTCGACCGGTAGTTCTGTTCAAGTTTAAAGAGTCTGGCTCCGGGATAGGTGTTTCTAAACGTCAGAATGTTATCTATGTTGGCACCCCTGAACGAATAAATGCTTTGTGCATCGTCGCCTACCACGCATATTTTTTGATGGCTCTCGGCCAGTTTTTTCACAATGAGGTATTGGGCGAAATTGGTGTCCTGATACTCATCGACCAATATGTACTTGAACAAATGTTGGTACTTTTGCAGAATTTCCGGATGATCGCGAAACAGAATATTCGTTTGCAACAGCAAATCATCAAAATCCATGGCATCGGCCTGTTTGCATCGATTGCAGTAAATGGCGTAAATTTCCCTCAGCAAGGGAACTTTGGCGTGCAGGTCACTTTTCTGCTGTTCTGCATTGCCGGCATAGGCATGTGGAGTTATCAGACTGTTTTTTGCACTGGAAATTCGCCCTTGTATCATGCTCGGTTTATATACTTTCTCATCCAGCTTCAGTTCCTTGATAATGCTTTTAATGAGACTTTTCGAGTCGGCACTGTCATATACGGTGTAGTTTCTGGAATAACCTATATGCTCAGCTTCGGCACGTAGTATGCGTGAAAATATGGAATGAAATGTGCCCATCCACAGATAACGTGCCGTGTTTTCGCCAACCATTTGGGCAATGCGGCTTTTCATTTCGCGTGCTGCCTTGTTGGTGAACGTCAGTGCCAGAATGGAAGTAGGATGCATGCCGCTTTGCAGCAGGTAAGCAACTTTGTAAGTCAGCACCCGGGTTTTACCCGAACCGGCTCCGGCTATGACCAAAGAAGGACCGTCGGAGTACATTACAGCCTGGCGCTGGCTTTCGTTCAAATCGTTTAAAAAGGGAAAATTCATCTGCATCTATCGCTAATTATTCCAGGACGAAAAATATGTAATGCCTTATTGCTCTTCCACCTCGCATCCGTTAAAAAAGTATTCTTGTCTTGCTTTTTCCTTGTTCACCACAAAATAAACAAGTTTGGCCGAAGCACACAATTCATCTTTCGAATTGTATATTTCGGCATCGAGAAACACGGCATTGCGCTTTTGTTCGGTTATGCGGCTACGTATGGTCAGCTGAGGTTCGGTGGTGTATATGCTTTTGATAAATTTGGCTTCCAAACGCGATGTGACACCGGTCGTTTGCAGTTTCCGGGCAATGACCCACGCTGCTATCTCATCCATGAGGCTGCATTGTATGCCTCCATGCAACGTGTTGATCCATCCTTGTTTGTACTTGTCGGGATTCCAAAAAGCGACAATGTCTTCGCCATCTTCGTAAAACTCCATTTGCAGGCCGGTCGGGTTTTCGGGCGAACAGCCGAAACACATGTAACCATCCAGTCCCAACCACGGATTTATTATTTTTTTCATATCTTTATTCTCCTTGATGCTTTTAGTTGTTTTATTTAGACTTTCTTGAATGTGAATCACAGGAAGGCTGCGATGCCTTCATCTTGTTTTTATTCTTGCTTTCACTTATTCCTGAAGTTGATCCATTTTGCGCAGCAGCGGCAACAATTCGCCGAGTCTGTCCAATCGGACCAACCGTTCATTGACAACATCTTCATTGCTTTTCTCATGAGCCCAGGTTATGTGAAAAGGAATGTATACAGCATAACCGCCCACGGCAAGTACAGGCTCAATGTCCGACTTCAACGAATTGCCTACCATGAGAAACTCGTTCGGTTGGCAATTTAATGACGATATAAGCTGTTCATAATCCTCCTGCTGTTTGTCACTCATGATTTCAACATGATCAAACATACTTGTCAATCCCGATTTGGACAATTTCCGTTTTTGATCAAGCAAGTCACCTTTGGTGGCAACAACTAACTTATAATGACCTTTAAGCTTCATCAACACCTCTTTTACATCGGGAAGCAATTCGATGGGCATATCCAACAAGTTTTTTCCCAATTGCAAGATGCGCTCCACCGTGTCGGCATTTAATTGTTTACCGGTAATGCGTAATGCCGTTTCTATCATGGACAAGGTAAACCCTTTGGCTCCATAACCGTACAGACTCAAATTATGCATCTCGGTTCTCAACAGTTCTTCCGATATTGCTTTTCCCGGCAATACATCGGAAAAAAGCCGGCAATAGTCGGCTTCTGTTTCTTGAAAGAAAGATTCGTTTGCCCATAACGTGTCATCCGCATCGAAAGCAATGATTTTTATCCTGCTCATGTAAAACCAATTTCTTTATTATGCAGGCATGTAACAACCATCGTTACCCCAATCAAACGAACCACCTGCTATGACTGAAAAATGTGCCTTGGCTATGCCTAAATCAACCATCCCAAATGGAGCATTGTCGTTGGTACGGGCTCTTACAACACCATCCTTGTAATAAAAATGATATTTCTGTCTGTTTACGGCAGAAGGGGCGGACTGTACACTTTGTATTCCTTCCAGAAACCATTGGGGCGGAGTGGAGTCAGCTGTATAAAAGTATTCCAGGGGCTTGGCTTTCCCATGAACCACTTTCCGAATGAGATTTTCTCTGAAACCGCTTTCCTGAGCGACATGTCCTATGGTAATGACACATACAAACTCTTCATCAGGCGGTATGTTGAAGATATTGCTTTGTCTGTCAAAACTGGCTCCCACCCAACATGTGCCCAAGCCCATTCGTGTTGCTTGAAGAACGATGAGTTCTCCGTAGTAACCGCATTTTTCTTTTACATGCGGATCGTCGCTTTTCCCTTTCAACATAATGATGGAGCGTACATGGCCGAAAAGTCCGTAGCTTTTCTTCAAACCATTGAATGCATTGCTTCCATTTTCCACGAATTGCATGGACAGGTTTCCCTCTTCATTATACCTGTTTATTAAAATCAGTAAAGTTTCCATTTTGTCCGGCTCGATAGGTATGTCCAGATAGGAACGTCTGGACCGTCGGCTACAAATGGCTTCAAGCATATTCATCTTCTCCATCTCTTTCTTTATAAAACGTGCAAACCTACAAAAAAACGTTTGCTTCTACAAATAAAAGAATGTGTATGAAAAAACTCGGCACACGAAATACGACGGACAGCCAAACAATCATCATTGTCGTTTGGAACTCGCATTTCGTGTACCGAGTCTGACTCAGGAATAATCAGGAACCGCCCGATTATCCTCCGCAACGGGAATAGCCACAGTTCTTGCAGGCCATGCAGCCTTCCTGATAAACCAAAGGCTCCCCACAAGTCGGACATACTTGTCCTGCCACTTCCTTTCCATCGGGGATGTATTTTTTCAAGGCCCGTTCCACACCGTTCTTCCATGTGTTGATGGATTCGCTGTCAAGTTCCAGTCCGGCCACAAGTTTTATAACCTGGTCGATGGGCATGCCGTAGCGTAATACACCCGAGATGAGTTTGGCATAATTCCAGAACTCAGGATTGAACTTGCCATCAAGGCCTTCAATCGTTGTCTTGTATCCACGTTTGTTCTTGAATTGGAAGTCATAATGCTTTTTGCCATCATCATCATAACTTTTTATGATAATTCCTTTGGATACATTTTTAGGCAACATAATACCTTCATCATCATCGGCCAATCCGGTGAATATCTCATAAGGACGGTCATTAAGCAAACCGACGAAGGCAATCCATTTTTCCTTCGAGTTCTGGAAACGTACCACATCGCATTCCAGTTCTTTCGGACGTTTCAGTATGTTTTCATTGAAGCAGAAACAATGTTCCTTGTCATTGGTTTCCTTCTTTTCTTCTTTTTTCACTTCAACCAACACACCCGAACGCGAACCATCCCGATATACGGTGACTCCCTTACAGCCGCTGCGCCATGCTTCTTCGTAAAGCTGGCCGACCAGTTCTTCAGACACATCATTGGGCAGGTTGATGGTCACACTGATGGAGTGGTCCACCCATTTTTGGATACGTCCTTGCATCTGGACCTTTTTCAGCCAATCCACATCGTTGGCGGTAGCTTTGAAATAGGGCGATTTGGCTACCAGTTCATCCACTTCTTCCTGTGTATATTTTTGGGTGGTAGAATAGCCGTTTGTCTCCATCCAAGTGAGGAACTTGTGATGGAACACAACATATTCTTCAAATGAATCGCCGTTTTCATCAACAAAGTCTACATGTACATCCTTGTCGTTCGGGTTTACCTTGCGTCGGCGCATGTACACCGGTTTGAATACCGGTTCTACTCCGGAGGTGGTCTGGGTCATAATGCTGGTAGTACCTGTTGGGGCTATGGTCAGACAGGCAATGTTTCTACGGCCATATTTTACCATGTCGTCATACAGAACGGGGTCGGCTTCGCGAAGGCGATTGATAAACGGATTGTTCCGTTCGCGTTCGGCATCATAAATCTTAAAAGCACCGCGTTCTTTTGCCATGTCAACCGATGAGCGGTAAGCGGCCAGGGCGGTTGCCTTGTGCACTTCAACCGAGAAGTCGGTGGCTTCTTCTGTTCCGTAGCGCAGGCCGAGAGCAGCCAGCATGTCACCTTCGGCCGTGGTGCCTACTCCGGTCCGACGTCCTTGCAATGTTTTGTGACGTATCTTTTCCCAAAGCTGATATTCTGTATGCTTGATTTCATCATCTTCCGGATCCGAGTCTATTTTGGCGATAATCATGTCAATCTTTTCCATTTCCAGGTCAATGATATCGTCCATGATGCGTTGGGCATAACCTACATGCTTTTTGTACAAATCAAAATCAAACTCGGCCTGCGGTGTAAAGGGATGCTTGACATACGAATACAGATTAAGTGCAATCAGGCGGCAACTGTCATACGGACACAACGGAATTTCCCCGCAAGGGTTGGTGGACACGGTGCGGAAACCCAGATCGGCATAGCAGTCGGGAATGGATTCGCGTATGATGGTGTCCCAAAACAAAATGCCCGGTTCGGCCGACTGCCATGCATTGTGCACAATTTTTTTCCACATGGCATTGGCATCTACTTCTTTCCGATGGGTCGGATGGTCCGAATGTATGGGATATTGCTGCACATAAGGTTTCTGTGCAATGGCGGCTTGCATGAATGCGTCGTCTATCTTGACCGATACATTGGCTCCCGTTACCTTGCCGCTTTCCATCTTGGCATCGATGAAAGCCTCCGAATCGGGATGTTTAATGGATACCGACAGCATCAATGCTCCGCGGCGTCCATCTTGTGCCACTTCACGGGTAGAATTGGAGTAACGCTCCATGAAGGGTACGATACCGGTCGAGGTCAGTGCCGAATTCTTCACCGGAGAGCCTTTCGGACGGATATGTGACAAGTCGTGTCCCACTCCTCCACGACGTTTCATAAGTTGTACCTGTTCTTCATCTATTTTGATGATGGCACCATATGAGTCTGAATTTTCATCAAAGCCGATTACAAAGCAGTTTGACAAAGATGCTATCTGATACTCGTTCCCGATACCGGTCATAGGGCCTCCTTGAGGTACTATATACTTAAAGTTGCGGAACAGTTCGAACAACTCTTCTTCACTGAGACTGTTCGGATATCTCTTTTCTATTTTGGCAATTTCTCTTGCCAAACGACGGTGCATGTCATCCGGAGTGAGTTCAAATGTGTTTCCGAATGAGTCTTTCAAGGCATATTTGTTTGCCCATACCCTTGCCGCAAGATCATCACCTTTGAAGTATTCAAGGGTAGCTTTGTTGACTTCCTCTTGCGAATAAGATTTCTTTTCCATTGAAATAACTGCTTTGAGTTTTTGTGAAACTATTTATAACGAATAATTTAAGTCTATGTAATATGTGCCTTAAGACGGATTGCAATGTTAGTCAAAATATTATTGATAAGCAACAAAAAAGGAATAAAATATTTTGCCTTGTTATGTGAAAGTTTTCCAAAATAAAAATTAAAAATCTGTTTTTTAATGAATTAATAAAAATAAATTATTAAAAAGTTTCCCAAAAAGACAATCAATCGCGGTCGAAAGACGCAGAATATGTGTAAGTTCAAACTGGCGGTCATCCGCTTTGGAAAGTCGTCCGAGAGCATATAATCATGGGATGACTGCATAAAAGTGACAGTTGACAGTTGACGGTTAATCATTGAACATTTCTCACTCTCCCCTTTGGGGGGAGCCAGAGGGGGCCGGGGAGGGGGAACGGGTCAATTATTAATTGTTAATTGTTAATTATTAGCCCGTTTTCAACTTTCCGTTTTCAACTTTCCGTTTTCGCAGGTGAAAATTTCAGTCAGAACGGTTTCGCATATGGTACATTTACCTGTTTTCAACAAATACCTGCATCGGATTGCAAATCCTGATAATAAATTAGCGGACGGATTACAAATCCGCCGCGACCGGGGGGCTCCCCGCTCCTTGCTCCAGAAACAGACGCACCACGGTACGTCTCTACAGAAGCTCCCCGCTCGTCACTTGTCACTTGTCACTTGTCACTCGTCACCCTCTTAAAATACCTGACATTATGTCCGCTCAAGCCCGCCACAAGCCTTGCAGGAGGCTGTCAAAAGATACTATAGAAAGTTGATCAATCTTCTATAGTATGTTGACCCATCTTCTATAGTATGTTGGGCAACTTTCTATAGAAGATTTTTCCGGAGAGTGAGAAATGTTTCTTTTTTGTAGCGGGAAGTACGGTCGGGGTCGCAGGGGCGGACAGTCCCTTTATAAAATCTGCTATTAACTACGTCAGTTCGGGATAACAAATGCTTTGCACTGGTTCGGTGGCTTGGAAAGCCGGACTTTGCGTAACCTTAGGTCAACGACCTAAGGCATAAAGACGATGTTTCTGCTTGTCTGCCCGCAGGTCGCCGCAGAGCTTTGCCCTACGGTTATGCAAATTGTGCCTTACAGGCACTCACATGCCCCTTCTTTTCCCGAACTCACGTATTAACTGTTAACAACATGTACCCCCTCCCCGCTCCGCGGTACTCCCCCTAACCTAAGGGGAGAGTGAGAAATGTTTTGTGTGCAAGGCTTTTTTGTAGCGAGTAGCTCCCCGCTACTTAAAATATTAGTTTCTTCGTCCTGTCACATAGGGCAGTTTACCCGGAACAACGGATGAGGTTACACCATCATTCCGCTATTTTCAACGTACATGTAATGGGGTAGTGGTCGGAATAAGGGACTTTGTCCCTTTTCAGTTGAAGGGGGATAAAGTGGCTGTCGCACAAAACATAGTCAATGCGGAACCTGTAGAAGTCTTCATTGAAAGTGATGCCCAGTCCGAAGCCGAGGGATTCAAAAGCGTCCTGCATATCGCCTCTTATTTTTGTGTAGGAATAGGATAGGGGAACATCGTTGAAATCTCCGCACACTACCGTCTTATAAGGAGAACGGGATATGTACTCCGATACCATGTCGGCTTGTACGGCCCTTGCCTTGTAGGCGGAGCCCAGCTTTCGCGACAAATGGAGTGTGACGTTCGACAGATTTTCGGCATCGAAGTTTTTGCGCAACTCTGCCGGCATGGCCTTGTCCTTTTCGGTCAGTTTGTTCGATTCCAAATGACAATTGAACAGGCGGATTGTATCTTTCCCAATGACAATGTCCGAAAATATGGCTTCGTTTTGTTTGGATGGAAATTCTATGGTCTCTTTCCTGATAATCGGGTACTTGGAGAAGGTGGCAATACCCATTCGCTTGTAACTGCGGTTTACTTTGTAATAGATATGCTTGTAAGGATATTTTTTTAGAATCCGTCTGACATCACCTTCTGTAATCAGTTTGTTCGACACCCCGAACTCCTGCATGCACACAATGTCGGCATCGCAGTCCAGAATGTGTTGGAGCACTTTATTGGGATTTTTTTCGGTATGCTTTTTCAATCCTCCCAACAACCAGGTGTTATAGGTCATTACAGTAAAAGCCCCGTTTTGTTCGGCCTGTTTGGCCTGCTTGTAGTTCAAGGGGAAACAAGTCCTTATTTTTGTATAAGAGCCTATGAGCAAAGCTAAAGACAAAACGAAATACCATTTCCGAAATGCCAACCAGAACACCACAAAACAAATGTTGGCAAAGAGTATGAAGGGAAAAGCCAGAGCAAGGTAGGCAGGCAGCACAAAACGGTCGGGGCTGATGCCGCTTCCCCAATAAGTCATCAACGCACAGGCTATGCATAGTACGTTGATGAAAAGAAATATGCTTCGGAAGAGTTTTCTCATTGCAAAACCGTATTTGTGCCGGACACTGTTTCTTTTTGCTATTTCTTTCCCTGTTCGAAGAGGCGTCGCTTCTCATCGCTGCTCAGACTGTCATAGCCTGAAGCCTTTATCTTGTCGAGTATCCGGTCTATTTCCGCCATGTTCTGCGCCTTGTGCATGTTGTATTCCGCATCGTTCATTTTACGGTTCGGCCGGTGTGTACCTTTTTTTACTCTCATGCGCCTTGGACGGAACAGGTTGACAATTCCATCTATCAGCTTGTTGAACCAAAGCGTAATGTCTGTTCCCTTGTTCAGTAACAGGACGAAGAGATAACCGGTGAGCGCACCGCCCAAATGTGCCAGCTCTCCGCCGCCGTTGGATGAAGTGATGCCGAAAAAACTTACCAATATGGTGGCTATAGCCACATACTTCAGTTTGACCCCGCCCAAAAGGAACAGCCTTATTTCCATGTTGGGTAACCTGAAGGCGGAAGCCGTGATTATGGCCATAATTGAACCGGAAGCTCCCAGCAGAATACTTGCATGGACCAACGGCTCATAATAGGGGAACAGGTTATATGCCAGAACATAGAACAGGGCCGCTATAAATCCTCCTACAAAATATAACCCTACCAAATGTCTTTCGGAAAACACAGAGAGGAATATTTTCCCGAACAGATAAAGGCACAGCATGTTAAAAAACAAATGGAAAAAGCCTTCATGCAGGAACATGTAGGAAACCGGAGTCCAAAAACGTTGCAACAGCAAGGTCGGGTCGGCCGGAATGGCCAGCCACGAAAGCAGAAATGTACCCGACAGGTTAAACAGTTTCAGCACAATGAGTACTGCTTTCAGCAGGAGGAAAACGCCGACATTTACATAAATCAATTTTATAAGGGCATCTCCTTTTTTGAAGGTAAGTTTTATGTTTTCCCAAACGTTCATTTTTATATTCTTGTGTTAGTCGCCGGAAAAGGCCGGTGTTCAATGCAGGCGGAATTTAGAAATTTCCGCCATGAAAAACAGGTTTTACGGGTTGTCATTTGCCGGTCAACTGTACAGTCTTCCTTTCTTTTTCCAATACAAAATCAAGATAATGCCAAACAACATGCCTCCCAAATGGGCAAAGTGAGCCACGCTGTCGCCAACATGATTCGCAAAACCAAGATACAGTTCTATCAAGCCGTAAATGACAACAAAATACTTTGCTTTAATGGGTATCGGTATGAACATGATAAAAAGCTCCGTATTGGGGAAAAGCATGCCGAATGCCAGCAGAATGCCGAAAATGGCCCCGGAAGCTCCTACGGTTACAACCTGGTTGATAATGGCATTCATATATTCCTGTTTCATGTGCAGGACATCCATTATGGTTGCGTTCGCCAAAAACTCAGTCTTGAAAAAACGCCCGATGGCATCCTGGTAGGCCATAATGTTTTCTGCCGACCCCGAGTTGATGGTAGCGGTCAGTGCGTGTAAAGTAGGCTGGAACTCAATGGTGTATACCAGCTGCTGTATCATCCCGGCTCCGATACCGGTAACCATATAGTAAAACAGAAAACGTTTGCTGCCCCATGTTTGTTCCAATACGCTTCCAAACATGAAGAGAGCAAACATGTTAAAGAATATGTGTGAAAAACTGCCGTGCATGAACATGTAGGTAACAATCTGTGCTGGATTGAATTTGTCCGAAGCCCAATAATGCATGCCTAGCAGGCTGTTTAAATCGAATCCTTGGCGGGCCGTCACCTCACTGGCCAACCACAGGATAAAGTTTATAATTATCAAATTCTTTACTACCGGAGGAATGGAATTCCACAAAGAAGGTCTGTAATTGTTCATTCGGTATTTTTATATAATGTATTTTCAAACACGTGCAAATGTAGTGAATAAAAGTGTCGGGAGCATGTTTTCTAACATATTTTGTGAATAAAAGGGGATATGGTCCTGCTTTTTCAAAGAAAAACAGATGGCGGTTTGCCGTTAAAGCCTTATTTTTGCGGCACATTCCAGTGCTTTTCTCGAAAAAGAGGCTTACGGATGTCAAGAAAACAAAAAACAACAATGAAGAAAGAAAGAACTTTATCGGAAGCTTATTTACATAAAAAACCGGAAAACTGGAACTGTGCCCAATCTTTGCTGAAAGGATTTCAGAAAGAATGTTCCATTACCGATTCAGAAATAGAACAGTTCCGTGCCTGGGGCGGTGGCCGTGCCGAAGGCGGTGTTTGCGGTGCCTTGCATGCAGCATCGCATTTGTTGGGAGGGAATAGCAGAAAAGACCTGGAAGAATCGTTTGTACAGGAATTCGGCACGTTTCAATGCCGGGAATTGAAACGAAACAAAATCGCATGTGTCGATTGTGTGCGTCTGGCTGACAAATTAGTGGAACAGGGAATGAACCGGAGGCAGGATAAAAAACAGACTGATGTCGACCAATAAAACTGGGGAATCCGTTACGAGTCAGCCTATTCATCTTCTTCCTTCAATATGATATTGGCTCGGCCGTTCTGGATAGTGTAGTTTGACAAAGATTGGTTAGACTTGAAGTCGTCACCATAAATCACCGTTCCGGTTGCATCGGTTATCTTGACAATTGTGTCCGAATAAATCAGTTCCTTTTTCTGGTCCCAATACAGACGCTCGGTTTCGAACCGCTCTCCTTCAAGATTAGTGGCATCTACCTTGTCACGCAATTCCCACAGTTCGGCTTTCTGATGATACTTCGCATATTTGCTGTGTATGTTGGCATCAACATTCAATTCCGTGTCGAAACGTTCCAAATGTAATCCTGCCGGAAATTCCCAATAAGGAGGTTCGGCCTTGTCAAATATATCCCACACCGGTGCTGTAATACGATAGCGGGTAACACCCGAGTCCGAAACCAGGGTCGTTATTTCGTTGGCATGTAATTGTGGCATCTGCTTGCGGTCCTTCACCGCATCTATCACATCGGTTTTCTTGTTACCACAAGCCGACATAAAAAAGAAGATATTGGCTGCAACAAGTGCAACCAATACCTTGCTTATATATTTACGTTGTTTCTTCAAACCGATAAGGTTATTCTAAACTGTTTATTGTTTAGCTTCTCTTACAGCCGTTGTTTCACCAATCCATCCTCCGACAGTGAACGAAGTCTTTCCGTTCAAGTCTTTGCTGAAGAATATTTCTTCTTTCGTCGGGAAGTATTTGCTGTAGGTGGAAATCATTTCATTGGCACCATCAGCAAGCGACGGATCTACCTGTTTGGCCTTGGCAAATTTGTCTACGGCAGCCCAAAATACCGTTTTTGAAAGTACCGGATCGTCCGGATAGACATTTTTAGCTGTTGCATAAAGCATACCGATAAGGAAGTATACTTTACCATTGTTCGGATTGTACTCCAGTGATTTGTTGGCATATTGCTTCGATCTCGGAGAGTTTTTCAAGTCCTTATAGTAGATCTGTGCAATTTTAAACTGGCATTCTGCCTTGTCCAAAGCATTTTCATACAATTCGGTTGCTTGTTCATAATATGAAATGGCTTGTTCGAATTCTCCTTTCTTGTAGGCCATTTCGGCAACTCCACTGGCCGATTCGGCAGAAGGCTGAATGGCATGTGCAGCTGCGGCCGCTTCAAAATAAACGCTTTGTTCGGTACAACCAACCATGCGGTAAAGGGTCATTACCGTGTTCAGATACTCCATATTGGTGAGGTTGGCTTTTACCTTTTCGGCATAAAGGCCATCCAATGTTTCACAATCAGCGGCTCCGCTTTGTGCAAATACCTGATCCAATGCCAACTTGATTTGTCCTGCCAATTCAGCCTGTTTGTTGTTGGGATCATTGGCCTGTTTCTCAATGATTTCATTCACCTTCAAGTAGTCGGCAATGAATTTCGGTCCATGAGCTTCTGGTTCGGCCTTGTATATGTTGCTCGATACCATTACAAACTGACGCAATACTTCCAGTTCGCTGTTGTCGCCCATACCGTTGACCGATTTTTCCAGATATTCGTAAGCCGGTTTTTTCAGTTTGTCCCATTGTGCATAAGTGGCATAATCCAACCCTTTCAGACCCAGAATCCACGGAGTAGGATAGTTGGGGTCATCACCAAAATGTTCAATACGGCTGTCGTACATTTTCATCAGCAATTCGAACGTTGCCTTATAAGCAGCTCCATCGCCTTTCTTGGCATCATCCACTAGTTTCCATTGCAGGATGGTACGTCCTCGTTGGTAGATAGCCTTGCTTGCTCCCGGGCATTCATCAAATACAGCTTTCCACGGGCCATAAGCATCTGCATATTGTTTGTTTTTGGCTGATTCGTTCATCAGGCTCAAGTTAACCTGACATTGTTCGGGAACTTGTGCATTTACCACCCCGGTACATGCCAGTATTCCCATTGCGATAACAATTTTTTTCATCTTCATGTTCTTATGCTTTATGTATTTGTTTTATGTTATTTTGCCGGTCTGTCACATGACAGCCGGTTTTGTTTTATTCATCTTCATGTATAAGGTAGAATTACCTGCTACAGCTTCCGTTTGAAGAACCAGGTTTCAGCCAGTGAGAAGTTGAAAGTGAATTTGAAATAATCCTCTCTCAGCAGACTGTGAGAGCCCACCTTGCCGTATTCAAACGCCATGTTGATCATAGTGCGGCTGCTGCTGGGCAACGGAAATCCGATACCGCAAGTAATGCCGAAATTCTTGCCCGGTTGTACCCCGTTTACTTCGTAATAGGGATTGCTCATGTTTGCTCCAAGGCGGTACATAATACGGTCACCGAACTTGCGTCCCTTATAGTTGGGTTGATACTCAAATCCTACAGCCAGTTTCGAACTGTTGACCAATGAATGGGTGGCACCATAATACAAAGCGTCACTCCATTGGCGCAAGCTGTAGTCCACACCAACCGACAATTTGTGATCATACACATAATACAGTCCACCTCCGAAAGTCTGAGGCAATTCAAATCCGTCACTTATGTCAATTGTCTGTGTCCCGACCGTACCAGTTGTACTTTGCGTTGCCTTTCCGTTCAAGGCCAATTTAGGCTCATAGACAAAACCTAAAGTCAGGTCATGTTTGTCGGCAAACGTGTTGTAAACCTGTGCCCCCAACCGGAAGCGGAAACTGCTCACCGAAATGGAATTGGTTTCGTAGGTTGATGTATAATCCGAATTGCTGAACAACAGGTTGCGTACATTGTCATAACTGCCAAACATGTAATAACCATTCGCACCCAATGAGACATGATTGAACAAGTCGAACGACAAGCCGACAAAGAATTGGTTGATGCCTCCCGTTCCTGAAAAACTTTGCGTATACTTTACAGTGTCGGGAACGTTGTTGTGCGTATGCTGTGTTTTATATCCTTCCGTGTAATAATTATATCCAGCAAATGAATAGGGAAGAAGCCCCGCACTCAATCCCACTCCTTTGAACAGGCGGAACTGCAGGGTAAGATATTCCAAATTGGCATTGAACGTATTGGTGCGACGTGTTGGCGAATCGGAGAAAGTAGTCAGCAAAGCTGATGCTCCAAAGTCGAACATAAAGGTAAGACTGTCGCTTACACTATACGATGCCGGATTCACCGTGTTGATGCGGTTCGGAGAGCGTGCACCGATGGCAACTCCTCCCATGGCCCGTTGTTCACCCGATGTGTTGTCGCTGATTTCTCCGTATCCGAAGCGGGTATAGGGTGAATTCGTATTGTTTTGGCCTATGGCCGTTTGCAAAGAAATAACCGCTGAAAGAATGATGAAAAAAACTTTATTTTTGTACATTATTATACTGGAGGATACGGTTTAATCCGGTTAATATTAAGTTTTCGTCTGCAAAGATGGCACTTTTTAGCTTATTGGCAAAGTAAAATGTGCTTCCTCCTGTTAAAAAAGTTGAAAGTCGGGGATGTTCCTCCTTCAATAGCTGAATGTATCCATCTATCTCGAACACAATGCCATATAATACTCCTGAAAGTATGGAACTTACCGTGTCGTTACCAGGAATGCGGCTTTCCGTTTCCGCTTTTACAAGTGGCAGTTTGCGGGTATATTCATGAAGGGCCCGCAATCTCATGTCCAGCCCCGGAGTAATGCTGCCTCCCCGGTAAACACCTTGTGCATCGACAAAATCATACGTAATGGCCGAACCGGCATCAATTACAAGCAAATCGCTCTCCGGTTGCAGAAAGTTTGCCCCAATGACCCCGGCAAGCCGGTCAAGTCCCAGCGTGTGCGGAGTGGCGTAGCCATTGGTTATCGGTATGGGAGTTTCATGCGAAAATTCCAGAAACAAGGACGTTTCGGCTTGCAGGTACGAGATGGCTTCATCGCTCCGCCCGGCAACCGTAGCATAAATGCCGGCTTCAATGGCATATTCACGCAACAACGCTTCTGCATCTGCCTTGCCGAAATGCCGGAACACCCTTCTGTCGACCAGCTCGTTCCGGTCGAATATACCTGCCTTAATGCAGGAGTTCCCTTGGTCTATACAAAGTTGCATAATTTCTGTCAGAGCAAAAATAACGGACGAAGATAGGTCATGAAAAGAATCTGTAGCGATACTTTCATTTGAACAAATCCTCTTACGGTATCATTTTCTCGATTGGCATCACCAGAATGCTTTCGGCTCCCAAGGATTTCAATTTGCCTATGACGTCCCAAAAACGTTTTTCCGCAATCACCACATGAAGCGAACTCCAGCCTTCTTTCGCCAGCGGCATAATGGTCGGGCTTTTCATTCCCGGCAATATTTCAATGATTTTGTCTATGTTTTCTGTCGGAATATTAAGCAGCACATATTTTTTGTCTTCGGCCAACTGCACGGCTTCCATGCGGAACAGCAATTCGTCGAGAATGGCTTGCTTTTCTTCGCTTAAATTTGTATTCGCAATAAGCAGTGCTTCCGACTGCATAACCACTTCCACTTCTTTCAGGTGATTGGTTACAAGCGTACTGCCCGAACTTACAATATCAAAAATGGCATCGGCCAATCCTATACCCGGAGCTATTTCGACCGAACCGGTAATGATGTGAATGTCGGCCTGTATGTTCTTTTCCTTCAGAAAGTCGCGCAGTATTTCCGGATATGAGGTGGCAATGACTTTCCCTTCAAACCATTCAACGCCGGTGTACTCCACTTCTTTCGGAATGGCAAGTGACAGACGGCATTTGCTGAAGCCAAGACGTTTGGCTATGCGTACGTCTTTTTTCTTTTCGGCATATTCGTTTTCACCTACAATACCTATATCGGCCACACCATCGGCCACGGACTGAGGTATGTCGTCGTCACGCAAAAAGAGTATTTCTATAGGGAAATTGCGTGCCGGTATCAGCAACAACCGTTTGCTCTGTTCCAGTTTGATGCCTGTTTCGGTAAGCAGTTGCATGGTGTCTTCGTGCAACCGTCCTTTGGTCTGTATTGCAATTCGTAACATATTCGTCGTTTTTTGCTGCAAAGATAATGCAAATGAGTGTAAAAACCATCAAGTTTACTTGAATGGTTTTACCGAATGCAGCTTATCTTATCCAAAGATAATGCAAATGAGTGTAAAAACCATCAAGTTTACTTGAATGGTTTTACCGAATGCAGCTTATCTTATCCAAAGATAATGCAAATGAGTGTAAAAACCATCAAGTTTACTTGAATGGTTTTGCCGAATGCAGCTTGAACAACCTAATGAGGTTAAATTCACAGGAAATTAAAACCGGACCATGTAACTGATGTTAGGCATAATCGGGAATATGGAGACCGACTTGAGGACGGGGCGGGCAGCCTCACCACGCCCCTCGGTTTGGATGTAGTACATGTAAGGATTGGCACGGTTATACACATTGTAGATGCCTATGCTGAGAAAGGCATCCCGTTTCCTGATGGTCTTGAACTGCCGGCTGAAAGCTATGTCCAATTTATGGAATGACCGGGTTCGGTAGTTGTTGCGTTCGGTTTCGATAATCTGATATTCCGTGTAATCTCCCGGCGATGTGAAATGTACGCTTCCTCCATAAAAATCCAGTTCGGGATACATATATATATGTGTAGGCAAAGTAATGGGCATACCTGAGCGCAGTTGCCATGTTGCGGAGAATTTCCAGTTGCGCGGCAGTTTCACTTCGGCGGCAAGCGTCAGGCTGTGACGTATGTCGGTCGGGGCGGCAAATTCGCGTCCTCCGTTCAGTTCGTCAAAACGGTTGCGTGCTTCCATAAGGGTGTAGTCGGCGGTGAGCGAAAAATCCGAAGCCACATAATTGGCCGATAGGTCCACACCGTAGGCCTTGCCCGTGCCTTGTGTCATCATACTTTCGACCTCACCGTTCAGGTTGTCCTGAAACAGCAGCAAGTTCATAGCGTTGTATCCCTCGCGGTAATCCACTATGTGGTCCAGTTGCTTGTACCACAGGTCGGCCTTCACCCCTATGGCATATCGTGCCATGCGGAAGTCTTTGGCTATGCCAGCCGAGTAGTTCCACGATGTTTCGGGTCGCAGGGTGACCGATGACGGAACAAACAGCTCTACCGGCAGCCCCAGCCCCGGGTTGGCCACCCGGTGCACCGGTTGCGACATGCGGCTTACAGATGCACTCACGGCTATATCCGGTCCGAACAGACCGTGATATCCTATGCGTGGTTCGGCAAAAACATAGCTTTTGACGGCATTGCCGCTTGCACTCAGGCGCAGCCCTGCATGCAGGTCCTGCCTGGCGGTCGGTGTAAAACCGGCTTGCGCAAAGGCCGCAGCTTCATATTGCCAGCCAGCTTCCCCTTGCTTTCCTGTATAGGTATGACTGTCTCCGGTAGCATACAGGCGGTTGGTGAAAGGGGCGAAACGATTGGCTTTGACCGTTGCTCCGGCATGCAGTTGCCAATGTGTGGACAGGGTCCAGTGTGCACGGTCTTCCAATGCAATGGAGGCAATGTGACTTTCTACGGTGTATGTTTCGTGCTCATCACCAGCAAGGCTTTGGTTTTTCATGCCGAAGTCAAATGCGTAACGGTCGGCATAACATGAAAGCCGGTTGCCCGCTCCGGGCGAGAACGTGTGTTCCCACATCAGATTGACATTCTGTTGTCCTGTTTTGTTCCATACTTGTGAACGATAATGAAAATCCTTTTGCGCAACGGATGTGCCGTCGCTGTTATGAAAAAAGGAGAGGGCCAGTCGGTCCCGCTCGGACAGTTTCCAGTTCAGGTTGGCATTGATGTCGGCAAAGTGCAGTCCCAGTTGTGTGTCGTCAAGCAATGGCGAAAACAGGTTCAGCAGTGAAAAGTTCGATATACGTCCGGCCACCGACAGTGCCAGCCTGTTTTTTACTATGGGCACGTTCACCAGGCCCTTGGTCGAGAGTATGCCAATTTCCGCTTCGCCCGATGGCTTTTCGGGATCGGCCGGCCGGGTGGTCACATCGAGTACCGACGACACCTTACCGCCATACGAGGCAGGAAAGTCCGATTTGTAAAGCGTGGCACTCTGCACAATGGAGGGGTTGAAGGCCGATACCAGTCCATAGGCATGCCGCGTCGAGTAAAGAGGTATCCCGTCGAGCAGGAAGAGGTTCTGTCCGTGGTCGCCGCCGCGTACCTGCATTTCGGCCGACCCTTCGTTTCCTGGGGTGACACCGGCCGTAAGCGAAACGGCTTTAAGAATGTCGCGTTCGCCCCCGACGGCCGGCACACCGAGCAAAGCCTGCTGTCCCAGCCTTGTTACCGAGGCAGGCGATTCCGTGACAGGTTTGGCGGCAATGACTTCCACCTCGTCTATGTAGTGCGAGTGTTCGGGGCTTTGCAGACGTATGGTCACGGCCGTGTCGCACGTCAGTACAATCTCCAACTTCTCCGGATCAAACGGGAATTCGTCAATCAGCAGCGTGTAACGGCCTTCCGGCATATTGAACAGAAAACGCCCCTGTTTGTCGGCCGACACCTTGCGCTTGAACGGCATGACCGTTATGGGGGCATGTTTCACCGCCTTGCCGGTACGGGCATCCAGCACAGTGCCTTGCAGCCTGAAGCGTGCCACATCGCTTTGCGCGTTACACGGCCATGCCAAGCCAAGCAGCATAGCCCATAATAGCAGGATAAAATATCTGGTCATCGGATAATTGAATCGTTTGCTGTTTTTCATACTTCGTCACCTGTCACTCTTCTTAACTCTTAACTCTCGTCACTTGCATTCCACTTCTTTGCTTTCTATCAGATAGCTGCCGAACAGCCCAATGCCTCCGTTTCGTATGTTGGAGTAGGACGGCAATGACCCGCTGAAACTCATGATGGCATCAACCAAATGGATTCCCGTATATGAGGGCAATACAATCAGGTCGGCTATGTGGTCGGCCTGGTAATAACGGGTGAGCCAGGGGTCGGGCGATATGATTTGCAGCGAATCGTTTTCCCTTCCCAGCCAGGCCGGGTCGGTGTACACGGGCGAACCGATGAACAGTTCATCGCCGGGCGAATATCCGTTGCGATAGAGTATGTATTTCCGTTGTCCGTAGTCGGGCAACTCCATTTCCACCCTCAGTGAACCTATTGTGTTTGTGTAGGCGGAGTCGCCCATGTAGACGGTGTCGGTGCGGTATCGGGCAAATACGGCACGCTTTATGCGTCCCGGCCGGTCGGGCAGGGTAGTTTCGGCCGTCAACGTGTGCCGGCCTGTTTCCACCCGTAGCCGGTAACTCATGCCCGGCGCTATGTTCAGGGCCCGTAGCGTGTCGGCATAAAGGGCAGTGTCGGGGTATAGCCGTGCCAGCTTCACCCAGTCGCCGCCGTCCGGTGCCATGTACACCTCTGCCTGCGGATAAACGGGCCAGGCCGGAGGCACACCGTTTTGCAAGGTTTCGGACAAGGCCACCTGTGCCGGCACGCCCGGTGTCAGTATGGAAAACACAACCGGCAAAGGCTCGCCGTCACTCCACGGAAAATCTTCGGTCCGTTCACGTACACAGCCGGGCACCACACACACGGCCCACACTGCCAATAATCCGATAAATAACTTACGCATGTGATTAATGTTTAATGTTTGTTTTTAAGTAGCGGGGAGTGGGGAGCGAATAGCGGGTAGAGCACCGTGGTTAATGATTAATCGTTAACTGTCAACTCGTCACTCGTCACTTGTCACTTGTCACTTTCAATTACTTAAACACATAAACCGCTTTCAGTTCAAGGCGGAACATGTCCCGCAGCCGGTCATGAAAAGAAAAGTCTGCGCCATATCGGTCGAAATAGAACCCGAACGGTGTGTATTGGGCCGAAACTTCCATGAGCCAGTGTGCGTTGAATGAATGCGTATAGCCTGCTTTTATACCCACATTGGCCTGGAGCGTGAACATGTCGGGTCGCCATTGTTGTGCCCAAAAGCCGTCGGGCTGGTGTAACAACGGAGTCTGCAACTCAATGGGTACGGCCAAGAACCAACCATCGTTGTGGCATGTCAGTTTGTTTTTCAGATAACGTGTGCGCAATCCCACATGCCAACGCAGTTCCGTGCCTACATGGGCCGAAAGGTTGTAATAAGTATGTGCCGGCCCCACGTTGGCTTCTCCGTCAATGTAAAACACCCGTGTATGGTCAAAACCGTTTTTCAGTCCGGCAAAGGTGTGCATCGAGAGCGTAGGGGCTATGCGGTCTTCCCTGAAGTAGTGTACATACACCGGAAAACTCAGTTTGTTGTATTCTCTTGTCAACATGTCCACACCTTCGGTTCCTATGGACACTCCTTGTATGGATTTCTCTATCTGAATGTCTTTGGTGTTTACATTCGTGTCGTTGAAATAGATTTCCTGCTGGGCGGAAACGGTCGCCGCCCCCAACAGGAGCATGGCGAACAGGCATAAGCGTTTGTACATACAGGTGTTTTGCAAATGGTTTTGCATATAAAAACGGATAAATGGTTCGGTTATTATATTCTGCTGTTTTACTTCAGACTCCTTAACTCTTTACTTTTTCTTGTCATTAATCAAATACATACGCAACTTTCAGTTCGAGAGAAAGAATGCTTGGCAAATTGTCGTTCATGGCAATATAGGGTGCAGAACCCACTGTAAAGAATACACTCAGAGGTTGGCAAGCCAATGCACTTTCGAAAAAACAATGTTTGCCGAACGGTTGTCGGAAACCGACTTTTAAGGCCGGAGATAAATTACAACTGAACGTATCGATGAACCATTGTCGCGTGTGCACACCGTCGGGTTGGTGTAGTAAGGTAGATGACAAACGTATCGGTATGCCCAAAAACCATCCAGCATTGTGAAAAACCCTCAAGTTTCTTTTATAGCGAGCCCGGTGATTGAAATGCCAACGCAGTTCTCCTCCCAATTCCCATTGCAGACTATAATACGCATGGTATCGATGGTCGTTCACCTGCACATAATAGCTAGGTGAAACCTCTTGATACTGAATATTTGTACGTTCAACTGTGTTTTGAAGGCCGACAAACGAATGTATGGTAAATAACGGAGCTATTCTGTCTTCACGAAAGTAACGGACATTCAACAAATAATTGTTGGCCATGATTTTGGACAAATCACTGCTAACAGTAACTCCCTGCACCATCCTTTCCACTTGTATGTCCTTTCGGTCAAGGTTCGTGTCGTTGAAATAGATTTCCTGCTGGGCGGAAACGGTCGCCGCCCCCAACAGGAACATGGCGAACAGATATAAATGTTTGTACATACAGGTGTTTTGCAAATGGTTTTGCATATAAAAACGGATAAATGGTTCGGT
>CASEAJ010000037.1 GCA_949285425.1 uncultured Porphyromonadaceae bacterium | reverse complement strand
GTTTGTCGTCAGGTTGTTCATCGTGACAGCCGTCAGCCGGTCCAGCTCGTCATAGGTGAACCGTTCGTCGCGGCTATGCAGCACGTTGTTGCGCCGGGTGAGGCTGTAGGTCTGCGGGTCGTACTCATACTCCATGTGTTGTAGCGTGGCTCCGGTCATCGTGTTGCTCACATACTGCTTCTTCAGCAGCCCGTTGGCGTGGAATTCATGTACGGCTTCCATCCGCATTCCGGGTTTGAACGAGGTGATTTGCCCCCGGGGGGTCATTCCCGTAAGCTCCCACACCACGGTGTTGTCCGCTTTCACCCGCTTCACGTTGCCTTGGTCGTCATACTCGTTCGTCACCACAAGCCCGCTCGGCGAAACGGTAGTCACCGGCCGCCACAACGCATCATACTCGTAGCTGAACGCATAGGTGTCGCCCTCGTAGGTGTCGGTCACTTTTTGGAGCAAATGGCTGGAGTTGTAGGTAAATGCCTGCGAGTGTACCGTCACCCCATCCGTCTGCATGGTGATGGAGGCGGTCTGTCCCACTCCGTTGCCCTGTGCCACATACGTGTAGGAAGTCACCGTGACGCTGCCGGTCCGTTTGTCGTAAAGCGTTTCCGTTTTCAGCCGTCCGGCCTCGTCATAGTCCATTACGGTGCTGTCGCCCCGGGCGGTCACCTGCGACAGCAGTTGCCCGTCGGCCCGGTAGCGGTAGCGCATCGTGCCGGCATCGGGGTCGTGCAGGGCCGTCTGCCGTCCGAATGCATCGTACTCAATGCGGGTTGTCGCGCCGTTCGAACTGATGGCCACGGGCTGTCCGGCGGCGTTGTGTTCGTAGTTTATCGTGCCTCCCTCGTCATTCCGGGTAATGACCCACCCGGCCGCGTTTTCCAAATCGCCCGTTCGTGTGCCATCGGGGTGGACAACAGTCGTTCTCCGTCCTGTATAGCCGTATCGGGTGTTGAGGATGTTTTCACCGTCGTAGTGGTTTTCGGTCAGCACCCGTCCGTAGGCATCGTAGGTATATTCCGTGTAGCGTTCCGGCTCGCCGGCGGCATGCGGCGGCACCGAGCGTGACACCAGTCCCTGTGCGTTGTATTCCTGCGAGGAGGTCAGCAGGCTGCCGTCGGCTCCGGTCTGCTCCGTGTACACCGTGCGTCCCAGCCGGTCGTGATAGGTCACGGTGCGCTTTTTCAAGGCTTCGTTGTATGCAGTTGTCTTGTATCGTGCCCCGTGCTCGTCGCACCAGTCCACGCTGTGTGTCACCGTTTCGCCGTTGGGGTAGGAGGTTTTCACCAGCCGTCTCCGTCGGTCGTATTCATAGGTGGTTTCCAGCCCGTCGATGCCGCTTTCCGCGAGCAGGTTGCCCGTGGCGGGGTCGTAGGCGGTACGGGCAACCTGTCCGAGCGTGTTCTCCGTTTCCTCCGCAAAACGGTAGCGGCTGTCGTAGCGGTAGGTCACGGTTTGGGGATGGCAGTCCTTGGCGGTCGTCTTCACGGTTTTCAGGTTGCCTGTGGGGTAATAGGTGTATTCGGTCGTCACTTCTCCGGCTGTGCCCGGATATTCCGTCTTCTTCTTCAGCAGTCCCGTGGTTTCGTATTCATATTCCGTTTCGGCGGTTATGTCGTCCTGACCATCCAACATGGCCGTGGTCCTGATCCCTTCGGGCAGGTATTTGCCTTGGCAGTTCCTGTAGCCGGAGTATTCGGTCACCGACACGTTTTTCCCGTTCAGTAGTTTGGTCGCTACCGACACGTTCGGACTCGTGGCGTTCTCATACGCATAGTCCGTCTGCTGCGTGCTGCCCTTGAGGTGGTCGGTCACCGTCTCCTGTTTCAAGCGCACCATGAAGCGTTTGTGTGCCGCATCGACCGTGACAACCTCGTGTTCCTGCACGGTGGTGGACACGAGCTTGCCGTTCACGAGGGTTTTCCGGGTTTGGGGCAGCAGGGTGTATGAGGTGTTGTCTATGGTGTATGTGCTGTTTGTTTCGGTCCGGGTGGTGGTGTTTTTTTTCGTGACATCGAGAAAACCGAGAAAACCCTTGTGCTTGTGCACTTTCCCGTTCCGGTAACTGTAGGCAATGGCGTGTCCTGCCGGGTCGACATGTTCTGCCACCACGGGCAGCGGGGCCTTCAGGTTGCGCACGGGGTCGGCCGTGGCCGTCTGGTCGTAGTCCGCATAGGTTTTGTAAGTAAAGGTATGTGTTTGTCCCAGGCCGTTTGTGATTTTGTGTACCAGGTTGCGTTTGTACAGGTCGGGTTTGCCTATGGCGATGTAGTCGGTACCGTTGGTAAACACCAGGTCTGCCGTGCCATCGCCGTTGGCGTCCATGATTACCGGACGCATTTTCATAATGCGCTTGGTCGTTTGGTAACTATATCCTTCTTTTATAAAGCTGCCGTTAACGTTTTTGTAGAACAGAAAGTCGTGGTGGTCAAACACCATTTTCTTATCTGTTTTGATGAACGTTTCGTCTGCTATGACGATGTCCTGCAGACCGTCACCGTTGTAATCCAAGAAGAATACATCGGATATTTCGTCGTTTTCCCGGTCAATAGGCCTGTGAAGGTTGACATACACTTTGGTCGGTTTGTTAAAAGCTCCTTGGTTGTTTTTCAAGAAATACCATTCGTAGGAATAGTCTTTTGTCCCTTGTACCAGCAGGTCTGTATATCCGTCTGCGTCATAATCTGTCGGGTATATGCGGGAAAAGCGAGGTATATATTGTTTGGAAGTGTTAGGATTTTTAACCCAGAATAAGATTTCGTTCCAATCGGTTGTCTCAAAAAGTTGGAATGTCTTATTATCTGTTGGGTATGAAAAAAAAGCAGAGGGCTTTAAGATGTCCCAAGATCCATCAGCGTTGAAATCTCCATATAACGGGGCATGCCATATATCGGTATCTCCTTTATCGTTGTTAGGATTACCTATGTATATGGAAATTTCTCTTTGTTGTGTGGAGAGTCCGTTTTTACCACCCAAAAACACTTCCATGTCAGAAGAGTGGAATACATTGAAACTGCTCTTGTTTATATAATCAGGTGAAATATAAGGAACTATCACTAAATCAGGGTATTCATCATGATTTACATCTGTCAGGAAAGCATTGTATCGATAGTCTTTATTTGTCCGCCAGCTATAGTTGTCTATTGTGGATTGATATGAATATGTTGCAGTTCCTCTTATATTCCCTTCTTCTGCATCATAATTATATAGTTTCATGACTTCCCGCTCTATCAGCATAATCTCATCTTTTCCATCTCCATTTATATCACCGACAACCAATTTGGGGATGAAAAACGGATAACTCTGTGTATAACTTTGTATCGAAACGGTCGGTAATGCACGGTCGCCTTTTAGGATAACCCGAAAATATCCGGGTTCATATCCATATTTCTCACTATATCCGGAACCTGTCCATACCTCTATTCTGTCCATATGGCCATCGCCGTCGATGTCACCGGTATAGAGAAAGGCATTGTTGCTTTCGGCCAGCCCTTTGTCCATGCAGGTTCCGACCCGTCCGGCTTGCAAAGGCACATCTTCTCCCCACTTTATTTTGGTGGCGTTCAGCTTTTCGCCTCCAATTTCTTTGCAGATGCTTTCCAGGCGTTTGTCCGTGTCGGAGCTGGTATAGTCAAATGTATAGGTGTGTACCTTTTGTCCGCTACAGTACACGTCAATGCTGCTCAACAACCGGTTTTGCTGTGTCAGAAAGTTTTTATAGTATCGTTTCCGTGTGTTTTTCCCCGCATCGGCATAGTGAAACTCCAGTTTGTTTTCCCCTCCGGCATAAGTCACTTTTTGCAGGTACATGCCGTGAGAGTCATAGGAATAGTTTATTTCGTTACCGTGCACATCGGTGGCCTTGTTGGCCTTCCATGCCAACGTGCGGGTGTCTTCGGCATTGGCGGCGTTGGTCACCCGGCTGTCCGCCGTGTTGCCATATTCCACTTTGCTTCCACCGGGGTAGGTCACTTCGAAGTACATGCCGGCACTGTTTTTCTTCAATGTAACCCGCACATGGTTTTCCGTCTCAAAACCATATACGGAACCTTCCTGCCAGTAAGTGCCGGAAAGCAGTATCAGGCGTTGTCCGTCCATGTACAGTCGGTCGCGGTTGTCAAACTGTATGCCGGCGGCTTCCAAGGCGTTTCCGTCGTAATGAAAATGTTGTGCACCCCGGCTGATGACGGAAAGTCCGGCAATGTCCCAGCCTTGTCCCATGACACCCGTTCCTCCCTGGCTGTTGTAGGCTATGGCCAGTTGCGGCTGCCAGCCGTTGGTACCCGGCGGCATTTCCAGGGGGATGCGGTAAGTGGCTGCACCGGTCGCGCTTACGGCCGCTTCTCCCCGAAGTGCCCCGACCGGCAGCTCGGTGTTCAGGTTGTCTGTGGCGTACAACGGACGCAAGACAGGGAGCGTGCTGCCGGCCGGCATGGCCAGCGGAGTGGCTTCGGCCGTTTCGAAGTCTTGCTGCAAGAAGTCTACTTTTGATGAAGAGGCGTGTATGTTGGTCCGTTGCAGGGATTGCGGTTTTTGCCCGTCCGGCAGTTTGTTGCCGTTGTGCGCCTGCAGGGTCCAGTTGTCGGCCATGGCCGGGTATTTGTTTTCCCGATGCGAAAGCCATGACACCTGGTCGGCTATCCGTCCTTCGTTCGTATAAAGAAACAGTTTGTCTCCGTCGTTGGTCAGTCTGAAGTCCGAGTGATAGTACACGGCGGTCTGCTCCAGGGCCGGCGTAATGTCGGGAAACAGTTCGCGGATGCTGAACGAGGGCGTTGTCGGATGCCGGAATGCAACCAGCAGACTCGAGCGGGCGGCAATACGGCTGCCGGCCGGAAACGTGAACTTGCCTCCGTCCCAGTCTGTCAGCCACCACCCCGAAAGGTCTGCTTCCTGCTCGGTCGGGTTGAACAGTTCGACGTATTCCCCGTTGAAGTAGGGGCCGCCGAAATAGTCGGCATACCAATGTTCGTCTCGCGGTGTGTCATACAACACTTCCGAGATGACAACCGGAACGGTCTGCGCTTGTATTGCAAAGGTAAAAAGCAATACCGGCAAAATGAGGATGTTCTTTTTCATGTTCTGATGCTTGTGTGCTCACCGTGCTTGTAAACTGTTGCAAACTGCTCACTGTTCACTGTCAGCTGTTATTCTCTGATGATTTTCCATTCCTTTGTCTCGTTTCCGCAGGTCACCTGCAGTACATATATGCCGGCCGGGTATGCGGTCAGGTCGAGGGTGCACGATACGGCTTCGGCTTCCCGGTACATCATCTGTATTCCCTGTGCGTCGAGCAACCGCAAAGTGCAGGAGGTATCGGACCGTGTACCTCTGAACACCAGGTTCAGCGGTCCCCGGGTGGGGTTGGGGTATATGTGCAGTTCCGTACCGTCGCTCCATTGTCTGAGCGCGCACGCCTCTTCTTCATTTCCGGCGGCCTGCCTGTTTCCCATTGTGGCTGATTTGGATTTGGTCCCGATGACCGTAGTCTTTACTTTCCGGATGCAGTTGCCGCACGCATCATACTTGAATTCGATTTGGTCGGCTTGGCCTGACAGGGCATACAGCCCCGAAAGCAGCAGTAAGAATATCTTTTTCATGTATATGTTCTGTTGTGTTGTAAGATGCACTTGAAAACCAATGTGACCGAAGTCCGTTTATACAGGCATGTATGCTTTGCTTTCGAGTTCCCTGATTTCCGACAGAACGCTCCGGTAAGTGTCGCTGTCTTCTTTCTGTAGTTTCAACAGGGCATACAGGGGCTTCAGCTGTTCGGGAACACTGCGTCCGCGTGCTTTCACCTTGTCCATGTAGGCATCGGCGTGGGTCCATACGGGTAGCGTTGGATTCTTGCGGCTGTTTTTGCTCACGGAGAGGGATTCCCGCCCGGTCAGCGTTTTCAGCAACTCATTGGCGGTTTCGGGTACGTGTGTGGCGCAGATGGTCGCATAATGCTCCAACAGGATGTAGACCGTTCCGAACCGGCCGTTCAGCAGTTGCAGCCCCTCAAGCAATACGGCTTCCGCTTCTTCCGGGCGGCCGATGGCAGACAAGGCCCGGGCCCGTGTAAGGAAATAGTTTACGGCGTGTATTCCGCCCAGTTGTCGTGCGTTCTGCCCTATCGGTGCCGTCAGTTGCAATGCTTCTTCATAGTCGGCCGATGTGGTGCCGTAGCGTACCAGCGACAAGGCCAGCGACAAGGCGTGTGACAGCGACCGGTCTTTCATGTATACATACCGGTCGAGTGTGATGATGCGGGTATAGTCTTTTCCCTGCCGGTAATATTGTCGGAGCACTCCGATGGAGTTCGTGTCGTTTACATCCACATCGAGCAGCCGGGTGCCGTAGTGTTCGGCCATGGAAATGTCGTTTTGTTCAAGAGCGGCTCCTATTCCGTCATACAGGCATGATTTTCGGGCATTCTGCATGTTTTCGGCAAACGACAGACGTTCTCCTTCATCATACAATGTGCGGCGTTCGCGCTCATCGATGGCTTTCAGGCGTTCTTCCACGCTCTTTTCCTCCAGTGCGGGAGATGTTGCGGGCAGAAGCATGGGACGGGCCGCTTGTGCGGCATAATAACGGGCCAGTGCTTCGTCCGCATGGGCAGCCGTCTCGGCTGATAGTGTGACTGTGTCCTGTCCGTATGTTTCCTGTCGGCGGTTGTGTGCCTCAATTCCGGTCAGCAAATCCTGCAGGTTCTGGTAGAAGCCTTTGTCGTCGTTTTTCAACTGTATAGCTTGCAGCATCAGCACTACCGCCGATTCGAACAATACAGTTATGCCATGCTGGCGACAGAATTCCTGCTCCGCTTTCCGGTTGCCCGTACAAATGTCATACAGACGCATGGAGAGACGTTGCATGAAGAAAGGATTTTCCGGATAGGCCGAAAGTCCTTCGCGATACAATTCTGCCGCTTCCAGCAGTTGTTGTTGGGCAGCCAGCAGGCGTGCGTAGCCATCGTAATACATGTAACGGTCGGGGAAAGTCGTAATCAGTTGCCGGTAAAGCGTGGCCGACTGGGTGTATTTTTTTCGGTAGAACAAGTCCCTTGCCTGCATGTACAACAAGTCTCCATCGATGTCCGGCCCGGAAGAAACAGGCAGGTCCGTTGTGGCGCGGGATGCCGCCAAAGGGGAGGGAATATGAATGAAAACAGCTCCCAGGCTAAGCATGGAGGCTTTCAGAAACTTTCTGCGGTCATAGTTTCCTTTCATAACATAAGAATAAAGGTATGTGTTTACATGAAAATAGGGAAACCCGGAGGGATTTCTAACCCTCAATGTCTGACATTGCTGTTCGTGTTTTATTTAAACTACGGGTTTCCCGACAATTGCAAATGTACAAAAGTTGTATAAAAAAACAAAATAATTTCCGTTTTTTTTTAAATGAATATGTAAGTAGTTGAATGTGAGTTGCGTTGTTCGTGTCTCTTTTGTTGCTGTGTGTTGTGGCTTGATCGGGTGAAACTGCAACTGAAAATGCCCGAATTGTTTCAAATGGAAAGCGGGAATGCAGGTGGGGGTGTGTAACAGAGAAGGACCTCCTCCGTCAAGCGGAATTTGCAATCCGGCTTTCCCTGTTATCAGGATTTGCAATCCGCAGGCAAGGTACATGTTTTTTTTGATAAACGCCAGTCATCGGATTATAAATCCTTATGATAAATGAGCGGACGGATTTGCAAATTCGCCGCGACCAGTGTCTTTCCCCTGCCATTATGGCACGAAACATCCCTGCGTGTTGCTGACAAAAGATACTATAGAATATTGCTCAATATACTATAGTATCTTGAGCAATATTCTATAGAAGATGAAGCAACTTTCTATAGTATTTTGTTGCGCTCCCTATAGTCTGTTCCCTTTTCTTGGTTTGAAGGTTGCAAATGTCTGCTGGTCTGTGACTTGCGTTTTCTTTTTTGTTCCTGCCGTTTTGTCTGTGCTGTTTGCCGTGCAGGCCCGATGGTTGCCTCCTGTACGGCCGACGCTTCATGTCGGGAAAATCTGCCGCGACCGGGGAGAATCCCGCTCCCCGCTCCTTAATGATTATATCATGCCCTTGGTGCTGGGCAGTTCATATTTGTATATGTCGCGGCGCACGGCCATTTTGATGGCTTTGGCCAGGGCCTTGAACATGCCTTCTATCTTGTGGTGTTCGTTTTGGCCTTCCGCGCGGATGTTGAGGTTCATGCGTGCGGCGTCGCTGAGCGATTTGAAGAAGTGGTGCCACATTTCGGTGGGTACGTCGCCGGTATATTCGCGCCGGAACGTGGCGTCGTATACCAGCCAGGGCCTTCCGCCGAAGTCGAGTGCCACGGCACACAGGCAGTCGTCCATGGGCAGGGCAAAGCCGTATCGTTCCGTGCCCCGCTTGTCGCCCAGTGCCTGCAGCAGGGCTTCGCCCAGTGCGATGGCCGTGTCTTCAACGGTGTGGTGCTCGTCCACTTCAAGGTCGCCGCGTACCGTGATGCTGAGGTCGCAGCCGGCGTGCCGGCCTATCTGTTCGAGCATGTGGTCGAAGAACTTCAGGCCCGTGTCGATGGCACATTGTCCGTTGCCGTCGAGGTTGAGGTCGATGGCTATGTCGGTTTCTTTCGTGGTGCGCCGGATGTGTGCCTGCCGCTGTCCGGCAAAGAGGAATTCCGTCACGCGGTTCCAGTCGGTCGTTTGCAGGGCGCAACAGGCCTCCAGCCCTTTTCCTTTGAGCAGGTCGGGGTCGTCGCTCAGCAGTATGGCCTTGCAGCCGAGGTTGCGGGCCAGTTCCACGTCGGTGGCGCGGTCGCCGATGACGAACGACCCGGGCAGGTCGTAGGCTTCGTTGTCCATGTATCCGGTGAGCATGCCGGTGCCCGGCTTGCGGGTGGGCAGGCCTTCTTCGGGGAAGGAGCGGTCGATGAATATGCGGTCGAAGTCGATGCCTTCGTTGTGCAGGGTCTGCAGGAACTTGGCCTGCACCAGGTCGAAGTGTTCCTGCGGATAGGCCGGTGTGCCCAGTCCGTCCTGGTTGGTGACCAGTGCCCATTCGAAGTCAAGTTTGTGGCGTATGAAGTGGAGGTTGCGCAGCACGTGCGGCAGAAATTCGAGCTGCTCGAGCGTGTCGACCTGTTCGGTGTCCTTCGGCTCGACAATGAGCGTGCCGTCGCGGTCGATGAACAAAACTTTCTTTTTCATAATTCGGAAGTCTGGTTTTTTGATATATGTCTGCAAAAATAGCTTATTTCTCTCTACAGACCGTCGGGAGGCGGTATTTTTCTGTTCTTTTTTCGTTTCCGGGCTTTTCCGCCCGGGCATGATACCTGTTTGTGGTGATTGGCGTTGTGAAAGAATTGTCTTACCTTTGCGCCCTCAAAGCGAGACCGAGTGAACAAGATATTGAAACTGATAGCCCGTTACATTCCCCTTGTGCTGTTCGTAGCCTATTACGTCGGCATAACGGGTTTTGTGCATGTGCACTATGTCGACGGACAGGCCATCGTTCACTCGCACCCTTTCTCGTCCAAGACCGAGCACCAGCACACGGGCGGTGCCTGCCAGCTCATACAGCAGCTTTCGCACTTCAACGCCACGTCCGCTTCGGGCGGGTTGCTCTGTGTGCCCCCTGTGGGCCATGCGGTGCGGCTGTTTGCCGCCGGTGTGTCCGAGTTGTGCCCGTCTCCTGTCGGATACGCCCTTTTCTCGCGTCCTCCCCCCTGTTGTTCCGGCGGAGTTTCAGTTTCTGTTTTTTGATATCGGACGGTCTGCCCCGTTCCGTGACGGCTTTTCCCTGCACTGGTGTCTGCCCGTGTGGGGCAGGTATGTGCCTGCACAGGGCTGTGTCGCGGTGTGGGCGGTGCGCCGTTTGCGGTGTGCTTCGTTCGGCGTGCGTACAGAATTGATTTTCCATACGGACACGGCATGGTGTACGTGCTCCTGCCGGCCGCTTTCCAACTTTCGTCCGCCTTGCAGGCAATATGCCCCGGGCGGCATTTCATCAAAAAAAATTATCAACTGCAAATTACAGAATATTATTTATGGAAAAGAGATTGTTTTTTATCCTGTTGTTTTTTTCGTGGGTTTCGCTGGTGTCGGCTGCGGAGGCTACGGCCGATGCGAACGTCTTCGGGCATGTGACCGACCGGAAAACGGGAGAACACCTGTCATATATCAACATCGTGCTGCGGCAGACGACCATCGGCACCACGACCGATGCCACCGGGCACTACATGCTGACCAACCTGCCCGAGGGCACCTTTGTCATTGCGGCCGAGTGCATGGGTTATGTGACGGAGGAGAAAACCGTGACCGTGACGCACGGCCAGTCGGTGGAGGTGAACTTCGAGATAGAGGAGGATGCGCTCAACCTGGACGAGGTGGTGGTCACTGCCGGACGCACCGAACAGAAACGCATGGAGGCTCCGGTCATGGTGAATACCATCAGCGTGAAGAAACTGGCCACCACCCAGTCGCTGGTGCTGGGCGAGGGTCTCAACTTCTGCACCGGACTGCGCTACGAGAACGATTGTCAGAACTGCGGATTTTCGCAGGTGCGCATGAACGGACTGGAGGGCAGCTATTCGCAGATACTCATCAACAGCCGGCCCATATTCAGCGGACTGGCCGGGGTGTACGGGCTGGAACTCATACCGGCCAACATGCTCGAACGCATTGAGGTGGTGCGCGGAGGCGGTTCGGTGCTCTACGGCTCGAACGCCATTGCCGGCACGGTCAACCTCATTCTGAAGGACCCGAAGTCGAACACCTTCGAAGGGGGCGCAAACGTGTCGTTCACCGGCGTGGGGGTGAGCGGTTCGGGCGGGGCGGCTCCCGACTATAACGCCCATTTCAGTGCGTCGCTGGTGACCGACGACCGGCGCAGCGGACTGGCCGTGTATGGCAACATGCGCGACCGGGCCATGTTCGATGCCAACGGCGATGGATTCTCCGAACTTTCGCCCATGAAAAATACCGTGTTCGGCGCGCGCCTCTTCCACCGGCCCACCTACCGCAGCAAGCTGACGCTCGACTTCTTCAACATTGCCGAGTCGCGCGACGGGGGAAACATGCAGGACTATCCCCTTCACGAGCGCGAACTGGCCGAGCACGTGAGCCACGACATGAAGACGGCCGCCCTCACCTTCGAACAGTTCCTGCGCGAAAGCGACATCCTGTCGGTGTATGCTTCGGGGCAGTACCTCGACCGCGACTCGTATTACGGTGCCAATAAGTCGCTGTCCGACTACGGCAACACGCGCGACCGCACCTACAACGTCGGCGCACAGTACAAGGCGGCTTTCGACCGTTCGTCGTTCGTGGGCGGCGTGGAGCACACCGGTTCGTTCCTCACCGACAAGAAACTGGGCGCACCCGACTATGACAACGCCGTGGTCGTGGGCGACTCCATCGTCTCCATCCCGCATACCGAAAACACCGTGGTGAGCGACCAGTCGCTGCTCACCACCGGACTTTTTGCACAATATGAAATAAAGCTGGGACGCTTCAAGCTGCTGGCCGGCGGACGGCTCGAACACTACCGCGTGCACGACCGTCAGAAACCGGCGGCCGACCAGACAAACTGGGTGTTCATTCCCCGCGCCAGTGTCATGTATGACCTGTTGCCCTATCTGCAGATGCGTGCTGGCTATTCGTCGGGCTATCGTGCGCCGCAGATATTCGACGAGGACCTGCACATCGAGGCTTCGGGCGCACGCCGCGTGGTGCGTGTCAATGCACCCGACCTGAAGCAGGAAAACAGTTCGAGCGCCACGCTCTCGCTCGACTTCAACAAACGCCTGGGCACGGTGGCGGCCGGCCTGCTGCTCGAAGGTTTTTATACGCGCCTGCACAATCCCTTCCGCAACGAGATAGGCGACATGCAGCCCGACGGCACGGTGGTCTATACCCGCATCAACGCCACTTCGGGGGCTACGGTCGCAGGCGTGAACGTCGAACTGAAACTTGTTCCGCTGAGCAGCCTGCAGATAGCCGGTGGCTTCACCTGGCAGTCGAGCCGCTATGGCGAACCCGACGACACGTTCGGCCGCCGCGAGTTTTTCCGTACACCGTCCAACTACGGATTCCTCACGCTCGACTGGGACTTTGCCCGCCGCTTCTGCCTTTCGGTCAACGGAAACTATACCGGACGCATGCTGGTGCCCTATTTCGGTCCGACCCTGGCCCAGCCTGAGGCGGGTGAACTGCGCACTTCCAGGCCGTTTTTCGACCTGGGGGCGAAGTTGGCCTATGACCTGCCGTTGGGCAGCGGTGTGGTGGCGCAGTTCTATACCGGCGTGAAGAATGCGTTCAACTCCTATCAGGACGATTTCGACCGGGGTGTCGACCGTGACCCGTCCTACATTTACGGGCCGGCCCTGCCGCGTACGGTCTTTGCCGGGCTGAAGGTCAGTCTGTAGCCGAGGCTTTCTGCTGCGGAGATATGATTTTTCGGAAAAAGCAATGGCGGAAAACGGGAATGCGGCGGAAAAATGGTTCCCGGCAAATAAAATTTTTCTTTTTATGTAAAAAGAGAAAGAATTCGTAAAAAAGGGCTGAAAAAGGTCAACAGATTGAAACTTATACGGTTAGTGCCTTTCTGCGCTTCGCAGCCGATGGCACGGAACCTGAAAAAGCTTCAAAAATAGGTTGTACAACATGTTTTTTTATTTGTTCACCTCAATTATTAGGTGTTACTTTGCAACTGTTAACTAAACAACACAATCTTTTTTATACCTTTTAGAAGAAACTAGTACCTATTGATAAGGAAGAGGCTTTGTGAAAAGCCTCTTTTTTTTGTGCGCAGTTGAGGCGAAAAACGACTGCATCGCTTTGTCTCTCAATGTGCTTTCGGCAAACGGACTGGTTTTTGGGTGGTGGCATGTGTGTCGGAATGTCCGTGCTGAAATGTTAAAGGGGCTTGGCTGGTCCGTTGCCGGACGTTAACCAAAATTAAGATAAAATATTCCTTTTATTTGACATGTACTGTTGCCTTACCGGTTTGTTCTGCATGCGGAACCCGCATTTCAATTACTTCGTTGCGGACACAACAGGGCATGTATTTATTTTCCTGTAATGATTTTCTTTATTTCGTTCAGTTTGTTCAACGCTTCCACCGGGGTGAGGTTGTTGATGTCGGTGTTCTTTATCTCGTCGCGCACCTGGGTGAGCACGGGATCGTCCAGTTGGAAGAAACTGAGCTGGTAGCCCTCGCGTCCTTGTGCCAGTCCGGCTACGGGTTTGGTCACACCGGTCTGCCGGTTGTCGCTTTCAAGCTGTTTCAATATCTGTTCCGAACGTTTGACAATGCTTTGCGGCATGCCGGCCATTTTGGCCACGTGTATACCGAAACTGTGTTCGCTGCCTCCGCGTACCAGTTTGCGCAGGAAAATGACCTTTTTGTCCACTTCCTTGACCGACACGTTGTAGTTCTTGATGCGGGGGAACGACTTCTCCATTTCGTTCAGTTCGTGATAGTGGGTGGCAAAAAGCGTCTTGGCCCGGCATGCGGGATGTTCGTGTATGTATTCCACAATGGCCCAGGCAATGGAAATGCCGTCGTAGGTGCTGGTGCCTCGTCCCAGTTCGTCGAACAGCACGAGGCTGCGCGGCGAGAGGTTGTTGAGGATGCTGGCTGCCTCGCTCATTTCGACCATGAAGGTGGACTCGCCGGCCGAAATGTTGTCGCTGGCCCCTACGCGCGTGAATATCTTGTCGACCACACCGATGGTTGCGCTTTCGGCCGGCACGAAGCAGCCGATTTGCGCCATGAGTGTGATGAGGGCCGTTTGCCGCAACAGGGCTGACTTACCGGCCATGTTAGGCCCCGTGATGATGATGATTTGCTGCGTGTCGCTGTCAAGATATACATCGTTGGCCACATAGGTTTCGCCCAGGGGCAGCTGCTTTTCAATGACCGGGTGGCGTCCCTGCTTGATGTCGAGCACGTCGCTGTCGGTTACTTCGGGGCGTATGTAATGGTTTTCGGCCGATACCTTGGTGAACGAAAGCAGGCAGTCGAGCTGTGCAATGAGGGTTGAGTCGAGCTGTATGGCCGTTATGTACTCGGTGAGGGCGAGAATGAGTTCGCCGAAAATGCGTGCTTCGATGGAGAGCATTTTTTCTTCCGCTCCGAGTATCTTTTCTTCATAATCCTTCAACTCCTGCGTGATGTAGCGTTCGGCCGAGACCAGGGTCTGCTTGCGTATCCACGTGGGAGGCACCTTGTCCTTGTGCGTGTTGCGCACCTCTATGTAGTAGCCGAACACGTTGTTGAAGCTTATTTTCAGCGGGATGCCGGTGGCTTCGCTTTCGCGTTCCTGTATTTTGTTGAGATAGCTTTTGCCCGAGTGGGCCAGTTCGCGCAGTTCATCCAGTTCGGGGTCCACGCCACTGCGTATGGCTCCTCCGCGTGCAATGAGCGTGGGCGGGTCGTTGTCTATTTCGCGGTCTATGCGTCCGGCAATGACGGGGCAGGCGTTCAGCCGGTCGGCTATGCTGCGCAGGGTGGTGTTGTCGGCTTCAGAGCAGGCCTGTTTGATGGGTTCGATGGCCTGCAGGGCCACTCTGAGCTGTACCACTTCGCGCGGGTTGATGCGTCCGACGGCCACTTTCGATATGATGCGTTCCAGATCGCCGATGAGGGCAATGTGCTGTTCGAGCATCTGTCTCAGTTCGGGGTGGCGGAAGAAGTATTCCACGACACCCAGCCGTTCGTTGATGGGTTTGACGTCCTTCAACGGGAAGGCGAGCCAGCGTTTGAGCATGCGCGCTCCCATGGGGCTGATGGTGTGGTCGAGAATGTCGAGCAGGGTACGTGCCCCTTCGTTCATGCTGCCGTAGAGTTCGAGGTTGCGCACGGTGAAGCGGTCGAGCCACACGTAGCGTTCTTCTTCGATGCGTGCCAGACGGGTAATGTGTCCGGTTTGCTGGTGGTGCGTCAGGTCGAGGTAGTGCAATATGGCTCCGGCCGCCACAATGCCGTTGGGCAGGTTGTCAACCCCGAATCCTTTCAGGTTTTTTGTTTCAAACTGTTTCAGCAGGCGTTCGTGTGCGCTTTCGGGTGTGTAGGCCCAGTCGTCGAGCGCATAGGTGAAGAATTTTGTACCGAAAAGCGTTTCAAACTCCTTGCGTTTTGTGCGGTCGAACAGCACTTCTTTGGGGCTGAAACTGCCCAGCAACTTGTCCACGTATTCGCCCGTGCCTTCGGTCACGAGAAATTCGCCGGTGGAGATGTCGAGAAACGATATGCCCACCTGTTTTTTGTTGATGTGCACGCTGGCCAGAAAGGTGTTTTCCTTGTGGTTGAGCGTGGTGTCGCTGTATGAAACACCGGGTGTGACCAGTTCGGTGACTCCGCGCTTCACCAGTTTCTTGGCCAGTTTCGGGTCTTCCAGCTGGTCGCATATGGCCACGCGCAGGCCCGCCCGCACCAGCTTGGGCAGGTAGGTGTCAATGGCATGATAGGGAAACCCCGCCATGGCTACGCTGTTGGGCGTGCTTCCCGAGCGTCGGGTGAGGGTGATGCCCAGCACTTCGGCAGCCCGGACGGCGTCATCGGCATACGTTTCATAGAAGTCACCGCAACGGAACAGCAGGATAGCATCGGGATGCATCCGCTTGATTTCATTGTACTGCTTCATCATGGGGGTTTCTGCCGCATTCTTTGCCATATGCTTCTACTTTAAAATTGTGGTCTAAAAAAGTTAAAGTGAATGAAAGGAAGAGTCGAAGTCCTTGCTTACGGAAGGAACAGGTTGCGAACAAATCGGTATTTTCTCCTTTTAGTTTTCGTGAACCTAAAAGGACTCTTCGCATGCAAAAGTAGTACTTAAATGGCAATATTGAAACAGATGTCCGGCATTTTTGGATTCCGTTGGCACGTTTTACCGGCAAAGGCATTCCGCCGACAAGTCGTTGCCGGAAGCGGGTGATATGCACTTCGGCAATTCTTCCTTTCTGATTTCCGTGATGTAGAAACGGGCAAAGGCCTCTCTGATTTCGTCACGCACACGGCGGAACTCCGCATCGATGAACTCCGGTGTGCCGGTGGCATGTGACGGATCGTCAAAGCCGATGTGAAGACGTTTGCCCACTTTGCCGAAGAATGCCGGACAGTTTTCGTTGGCCCCTCCGCACACGGTTATCACGTAGTCCCACGCTTGGTCAAGGTAAGTGTTTACATGTGTAGGTACATGGGAACTGATGTCTATTCCGACCTCCTTCATCACCTCTACGGCCTTGGTGTTTACCTGTGCGGCGGGTTCTGTACCGCCCGAATAGACTTCTAAATTTTTGTCGAATGACTGTAAGAAGCCGTGGGCCATCTGGCTGCGGCAACTGTTCCCTGTGCAAAGAATCAATACTTTCATACGATGAGTTGTTATGACAATTTATAGAACAAAATTAAACAGATAGCCCGATAAAATGATGAAGAAAGCCACCGTTCCGAAGAATATGCCGATGAGTTTCCATGTCATTACTTTCTTCAGCAAGGTTGCTTCCGGCAAAGAAAGGCCCACGACGGCCATCATGAAGGCTATGGCCGTGCCCATGGGGATGCCTTTGGCCACGAACACCTCGATGACGGGCACAATGCCTGCGGCATTGGCATACATCGGTACGGCAAGTATAACAGATATAGGTACCGCATACCAGTTGTCCTTGGACATATATTGTTCAAAGAATCCTTCCGGTACGAATCCGTGCATGAACGCCCCGATGCCGATACCAATCAGGATGTATATGAGTACGCCGCTGACAATCTTCCATGCATCGCGGACGATGGCCGGCAGTCGTTTGATGAAAGGGGTATGGTCTTTCTCCCACGCTTCGGCCTGGGCCGACGAATTGGCCTGAATCTGTTTCACCCAGTCGCTCAGATAGGGAGCAAGGCGCATGCGTCCGAGTACAAGGCCGCCGATGACTCCCAGCAGAATGCCGCTGATGACGTAGATAAGCGTCACTTTCACACCGAATGAGCCGAGGAACATGGCCACGGCTACTTCGTTGACCAGCGGCGATGTTATCAGGAAGGCAAAAGTCACTCCCAAGGGGATGCCGCCTTTCACGAACCCGATGAACAAAGGTATGGATGAACATGAGCAGAACGGGGTGATGGCTCCGAAGATGGCGGCCAGCAGGTATTGCAGTCCGTACATTTTGTGTGTGACCAGATAGTTCCGCAGACGCTCTATCGGGAAATAGGCGTTGATAATTCCCATCAATACACTGATGAAGAATAAAAGGATTAAAATCTTTATAGTATCGTAAAAGAAGAAGTTTACGGCTACCCCCAGCGGAGTGTCGGCACTCAGTCCGAAAAGACCGTAAACAAGCCAGTCGGCAAATTCCTGTATCATTTCTATTCTATTTTTATTCGTCTAAATACGAACATTATTCCTGTTAAAAAAGCGGCAGATGCCATAACGGTTGTATCTGCCGCCCATGGTTAAATTGTTCTGTTTATCAGATACCCAGCAGTTTCTTTACATCACTTTCGGTCGGCACTTGTCCTTTCATCTTCACCACTTCGTCCACCACTACGGCCGGCGTGGTCATGATGTTGTAGTTCATCATTTCCATGATATCGTCCACCTTGGTCAGTTTCACATCCAGATGGTTTTCCTTGATGACTTTTTCAATCACGTTGTAGGTTGTCTTGCATTTGGCGCAACCCGGACCTAATACTTTAATTTCCATATTCGTAAATATTTTATTTGTTATCAAATCAGTTTTACAGATACATGATCAGGCAATAATAAATGCCGATGATGATGAATGCCACACCTACAATAAGGTTCATCCATTTCTGCACCTTCTGCATCTTACCGTAGAAACTTCCCATCTGCTGTACACTGAAAGCAAGAATCCATGCAACGGCAAGTACAGGCAGGGCGGTGGCAACGGCGAACACCACGGGCAGCAGATAGCCGGCGGTGGCGGTGGCCGACATGGGTATAAGCATACCGAAATAGAAAACTCCGCTTGTCGGACAGAAAGCCAGGGCAAAGAGTATTCCAATCATCAGGGCACCCCATCCGCCTTTTCGTGCCAGGCCTTCCGCGTTTCCGCTGAATCCGAACTGAGGAAGATTGAGCTTGTCGCCAAAGAGCATGAACAGGCCTATGACGAGCAGAAGCGGGCCCAGAACGAGTTCGCCCCACCGTCCGATGGCTTTCTGTATGCCGAACATGCTCGAGCCTCCTTTCAAAACCACAATCAGTGCCACTCCGAGCAAGGTGTATGCCATGATTCGTCCCAAGGTGTAGAGCACTCCGTTCAGAAATATGCGCTTTCTGTTTTCAATGTCTTTCCCTATGAATCCCACAGCCGCTATGTTTGTGGCCAGGGGGCAGGGCGATAGTGCCGTGAGCACTCCCAGCAGAAATGCCGTAAGTACGGGAGTGGTGCTGTTGTCAAGCAATGTCTGTAACCAGTCCATGGCGGTGTGTCATTTCAGCATTTCATTGACGGCGTCCACCACTCCGGCCTTGAACACATCCGGCGATTTGCGGGCATTGCCGAAAGCAAATTCGGTCATGTTCTCACTGGTTTCCTGTCCGTTCTTGTGTTTCACGACAAACAGAGACGACCAGCTCACCTCATACTTTTCAGCCAGTTTCTCGTTTTCCTTCCGGCTGATGTCTATGGTTTTGAACACCACTTCGCCGCTTTTCAGTTGTTCGGCAAATGCCGCTTCCACGGCTTCTTTTGCGTTTTTTTCAATGGCCATGCAGGTGGCGCAACGTTGTTTCCCGTGGAAGTACAACACCTCCACATGGTCTTTGGCGGCCACTTCATTGCGAACCTGTGCATCGGTTCCGTTCTTGGCTTTCGTGTTGCAAGAAATGAACAGGCAACATGCCATTAAGAGCAAAATCTTTTTCATGTCTTTTCTTTATTTTTATTGTTGTTAGTTATTCGCAAAACTACGAACTTGTTGCTTAAAAAAAGAGCCTTTATCGGCAGCAGCTCTCTTTTTTGCATACGGGTTGGCCGAAGAAGCGTGCAAACAATCGCCCGGCCTCTTCCCAGTTTTCCCGGTTGATACAATATTTCACTTTCGGGGTTTCTATCTCTCCCTGTATGAGTCCGGCCTCCTTCAGCTCTTTCAAATGTTGCGACACGGTGGCTTTGGCTATGGGCAGCTCTTCGTGTATGTCGCCGAAATAGCAGCTTTCCTGCGAAGCCAAGAACTGAAGAATGGCCATACGTGCCGGATGACCCATGGCCTTGGCAAAGCGGGCCAACCTTTCCTGTTCTTCTGAATAATTCTTTGACATGATAGTGTGTTGTTTGTTGTTCGCAAAAATACGAATAATATTTTTATGCGCAAACACTCTGCTTTCTTTTTTTGTTTCCGATGCGGAAGTTGTGGGGGAAAGAAGGCTTGAAAAAATACTATAGAAGATGACTCAAAATACTATAGTATCTTGCCTAATCTTCTATAGTATCTTGAGTCATCTTCTATAGTATCTTTTGTCAGTTACGGGCATGGCCGGTCAGACAGACTGGCAGGCCTTGCCGGCCTTCCGAGTTTTGCCCTTCAACCGCTTGAGCCACAGGTAATAGCCGGTGAGCGGGAGGCTGGCTCCGATGAGGGCAGCCACGAAGCTGAGCAGGCGGGTGACCAGTCCGCCCCAGCTGCCTACGTGGATGGAGTATATCCAGCCTTTTATTTTCGAGGCCCGGTCGGCATCGACATACAGGCGCACATCCGTCAGGCGGCCGCTGTGCGGGTCGAAGGTGTAGCGGTCGGAGGCCCGGCGGTTGCCCAACCGGCCGAACGACACGCTGGCTTCGCCGTCGGACACGGTGATGGTGCTGTATGCGGGGTTTTGCGCCTTCAGCTGTTCATACACCTGCTGCCAGTGTGGAAAGGTCGTTGTCTTTTCCTTGGTGTTTTGTCCGGAATGGTTCGCCCGGTTCCGGGTCTGTTGTGCGGCGTGGTAGGCTGTGTGCCCGCTTTCGGGGGCGTTTGCTGCGCCAAGCATCCGGTAGACTGCGGTGCGGTACCACGCAAACGACCAGGTGAGTCCGGTGAGCGAAAGGGCCAGCAGGGCCAGCATGACGTACATGCCTCCGGCCACGTGCAGGTCGTACCAGAAACGCCGCCAGCCTTTTTTCAGGTTTATGGACAGCCGTTTTTTCAATGCTCCGGCGGTGCGCGGCACCCAGATGACGACACCCGACAGCAGTACGAACACGAACATGAGGGTGCTGATGCCTACCACCGTGCGGCCAAGGAACGGACTGCCGTCGGCCGGGCGGCTGTCGAGCAGCCAGCGGTGCAGACGCGCAGCATGAACGTGAAGAATGCCGGGCGTTCGTTCCGTCCTTTGATTTCACCGGTGTACGGGTCGACGAAAAGGGCGGCACGCCGCGGTTGCGACAGGTTGACCTGCCAGGTGCGCGAGGGGTCGGCCGAGAAGGTGATGCCCGTCACCGTGACGTTGGCGGGCAGGGTGGCTGCCGCCTTTTCCACTATTTCGTGTGCGGGCAGCGGGGCGGTGCCTGTCTGCTGCACGCGGTAGAGCTGGGGACGCGTCCACTCGGTCAGTTCCTGTTCAAATACCAGCATGGCTCCGGAGAAACAGATGAGTGTAATGATGACTCCGAACGGCACGGAGAACCACAGGTGCAGTTTTCTGAACGTTTTTTTCATTGTCGGGTTGTTGTTTTCTTCATTTCTTCTTTTCATATCGGTCGTTTGATTCACAAACTCCGTTTTCTTAGGCAAAAATAGTGAAAGGTGAGGGCTATGGCAACAAACTTGTTTGAATTGCCATAGCCGAACCGCCTCCTATTTTATTGAAAAATAGTGAAAGGTGAGAGCAATGGCAACAAACTTGTTTGATTGCCATAGCCGAACCGCCTCCTGTTTTATTGAAAAATAGTGAAAGGTGAGGGCTATGGCAACAAACTTGTTTGAATTGCCATGGCCGAACCTCACTCGTTTCATTCAACGGTTGCAGTCAGTTTGCCCAATGCAGACACGCCGTCGGCTTCCAGTTCCACACCACGGGTCACGGTGCCTGTTTTCGGGTCAATCTTGTAGATGGCCGGGTGGCTGCCGTCGGTCAGTGTAATGGGCATGTAGGCCACTCCGTTGTCGCTGAAGGGAACACCCAGGCTGCCTATCTTGTCGGTTGCAGGCATGCCGTCGGTCAACACGGTCAGCTTCATGTCCTCTCCCTTGAACACGGCCAGTTCGGTGCGCACGGCACTGCTGCCCTGCTTCATGCCTTCTACGCCGTCGTTGTACATCACCAGCAGGAAGTAGTCTTCGGCAATGTGCCAGCAGCGGAACATGGGATGCTGGTTGCCCAGCATTTCGAGGTTCACGTAGTAGGACTCGTCGAAGTCGGTTGCTCCGGCCTTGATGCGCATGACGCCCGAAGGCAGTTTGCCTTCCACCTTGTACAGGGTGTGCGGTGTGCCGTCTTCTTTGTCGGTCACCGCTTCTTCGGCCTTGGCGGTGCGTCCGTAGCCCGGTGAGAACACATAGAGGTCGCCGTTGTCGGCTGCCCAGATGGTTTGGTAGTACTGCGAGCGGTTGCGTCCGCAGGCATAGCCTATCTTGTCGGTCTGGGCAATGACCGGTGTTTCGTCGAAGTTGTTTCCGCTGTAGATGGCGATAAAGGCCTGGTCGGGATACTGTGTGGAGGGTATCTGTCCGGGGGTGTAACTGCCCGAACCGCTTCCGCCGTTGTGGTCGGTGATGTATTTGCGGTCGGTCACCTTGTCGGGGAAGGTGTTTACGCCGTAGTGGCTCATGCCCATGGGCACGACGGAGGTGTAGAGTTTTCCGTTGGCCTCTTCAAAGCCGGCAAAGCTCACTGTTTCGCCGTTGCCGAGGAAATTTTCGGCCAGGTGGCTGCCCGTGGACGTGTTGCCGTTCAGGGCGTTCAGGTAGTTGAACTGGAGGTATTTGGCATAGTTGCCCGCTGCATCCTGTTCTTTGTTTCCATTGTTGGTAGAGGCGGTGATGACATTGTCGCCCCAGGTGCCGTAGGTGGTGGTGCGGTTGTAGGTGTATCGGCGTGCCTCAAAAGCCTTGCCGGTGGCGGGGTTGAGGGCGTAGGCGAATCCGGTGCCCTGTGCTCCGTCGTTGTACTGGAAGTTGAAGAGAAAATTTTCTTTATAGAATATCCACGTCGATCCGCTTTCGGTTTCCGTGCCGTTGCCTACGGTGGACAAGGTTCCTTCGTCCAGATTGTCGGTGGTCACCAGGTAGGTGGCTCCTTGGTCGCCACCTGCGCTGGCGGCTATGACGTAGCGCGACAGGGTTTCTCCGCTCCCTTCGCCTCCGTGGGGTTCTTCCGTGCAAGATACCATAATGCTGCCAGTGCTAAGGGCGGCAGCCAATGCCCATACGAATTGCTTTTTCATATCCATATTGTTTTTAATTGTTTACACTGTTTCTTTCTGTTCTCCGGACTTTCCACTTTTCACATCTGCTTCATCGTTTCTTGCCGGTGGTTTGTCCGTCGAAATATACCCGTACCTTGCCGTAGAAGGCGCGTCCCGGACGTTGGAGGCTGAAGTTGTCGTATAGTTTTTCGTCGGTGAGGTTCCTGCATTCCAGGCTGAAGTTGTAGCGTCCGTTTTGTATCGAATAGTTCAGCGACAAGTTGTGCGACAACTGGTCGGGCACACGGCTTTTGGTCATGGGGTCGCCCAGATGTTCCCAGTAGAGCGGAAACTCGTGCTGGTAATATCCGTCGTAGGTGAGCGACAGCACATTGTCCTTGCCTCCCAGTCCGTGCCAGTAGCAGGTAGCGTCGAAGCTGGCATACATGTAAGGCTGGTTGGGGATGCGCTGTTTGTAGGTCATGCTTTCCTGCTGGGTGTTTCCGGCCAGGAAGCGTTCGTCGTCGCGCACGTTCATGTTGTTGAACGTACCTCCCAACGTAAACCAACGGGCATAGCTGTATCGTGCCGACAGGTTGAATCCTTTGGTCTTTACCCGTCCGTGGTTTTCGTAAATGCCGTAGCTGGTGCCGCCCAGGCGGTCGAGTGTGCGCTTGATGTAGTCCTTGGTGTCGCGGTATATCAGTCCGCCTTCCGCGTACAGGCCATGCTTGCCGAACTGGCGGTTGTAGCTGAGGTTCAGGTTCAGGTTGTGGCTGTTTTCCGGGCGGAGGTCGGTTTTCCCGGCTTCGAGGTCCTCGTCGCCAAACAGCTCGTCGGTCGTGGGCAGTCGATAGGCTTTTTCGTACGAGAGTTTCGTCTGAAATCCTTCTGTTATGAAATAGGTGCCTCTCTCTCCGCAATAAACCTTGAAAATCAAGGATTTGCAAAACTTGTACACGAAAATGTACACGAAACGCCCCAAATATCAATGCTTGGGGCGTTTTTTTGTGCTTGAAAGTCGTGTACACCCATGTACACGATTGTACACGAAAAAGCCCCGACCATAAGCCGGGGCGCATTGTTCCCCCAATGCAACTTTGAGGGATTCGCAACAATGTTGTGCAAAGGTAGTGAAGAATTTATAAAATCTTCCTTATACCCGCAAGAATCTTCTTTATCCAATTGATTATTGGCGTTCTTTTCAAGTAAAGCAAGACCGCAACGGCAATCAATGATATGTAAAAGATGTATCGCCATCGGTAAGGGTCGGGGGTCGGTTCTTGGCTTTGCTGAACATTCGTTTCGTTTCTTCCGACATTGGCGGCACTTTCGGTTTCCTTGTTTTCGCTCGATTCCTTGCTTTCGCCTTTTTCTTCAACATCGGATTCAATGACCGTTTGTTTGATTGACTTTACCGAGCCTTTGATGTTCCCGACATCTTGTAAATTCACGTTTGCCGGATTGTTTCGCAAAGGTCTTGAAGCCTTTTCAGGCTTGGAACTATCCGCCGCCCCGGTTGTATCAACCGCAATGTCAGGCGACGGCGGGTAAAACTCAATTTCGGTAATGGTCACTTTCCCATGTTG
>CASEAJ010000036.1 GCA_949285425.1 uncultured Porphyromonadaceae bacterium | reverse complement strand
CAAACAGAAAAGTCAACCCGACAAGTGAATAGTTGACAAACGAGTCAACCCAATATAAACATAAGTCAAATCTGAGTCAACCTCTTTTATGCATTAAGATATTTTAAGTCAACCTTATTCGTTAAATGACATAAAGTTATCGTTTCACAACTATGAAACATTAGTCCCACAGCTGTGGTACATTTGTTTCATTGCTGTGGTACATTAGTCCCACAGCTGTGGGACGACAACATCGAAGGCATAAACACACGACAACTCCGGCATGAATGAACCATACCTGAAGCATAAACCAAGCAAAATACAGGTCCAATCCAACGCCATGAACGGTTTATTTTTCTACATTTTTCCATTCACGCTCGGTCATGTTGTTTATATGGTGTATTTTTGCATACTCAAGAGGGTGCCTGTAAACATGTTTACAGGTCCATTCAAACACCGGAACACACCAACGATTAAACAAGAACAACCGATGATAGACCAAACCCTTTTTCATAACAAGAAAGTTGCCTACCTCACACTGGGGTGCAAACTGAACTTTGCCGAAACCTCCTATATAGGCAGGCAGTTGAGCGAAGATGGATTCGTGAAAGCACGTCCGGGCGAAGAAGCCGATGTGTGCATTGTCAACACATGTTCCGTGACCGACACGGCCGATCATAAATGCCGGCAGGCCATCAAAAGGCTGCATCGCCAACATCCGAACGCAATCATCATTGTCACCGGCTGCTACGCACAACTGAAACCCGAAGAAGTAGCTGCCATCGATGGAGTGAATCTGGTGCTGGGAGCCAACGAAAAATTTGACATACGGGCCTACCTGCACAACTTGAACAGTCCGTCTCCGGCCGAGGCCATACATCACTCCGACATACTGAAGACCAAGGAATTCCGACCGGCCTGTTCACGCGACGGCCGTACCCGCTTTTTCCTGAAAGTGCAAGACGGGTGCGACTATTATTGCACCTACTGCACCATTCCTTTTGCCCGCGGACACAGCCGCAATGCCAGCATTGCCGACACCGTTTCCATGGCCCGGCAGGCCATAGCCGAAGGAGCCAAGGAAATCGTACTGTCCGGAGTCAATACGGGCGACTTCGGCAAATCGACCGGCGAAAAGTTCATTGATCTGGTCCGCGCCCTCGATGCATTGCCGGGCGACACACGTTTCCGCATTTCTTCCATCGAGCCCAACCTCATAACCGATGAGATTATTGCCCTGATTGCAGGGAGCAGACATTTCATGCCTCATTTTCACATTCCCCTGCAAGCTGGCAGCGATGAAGTGCTCAAACTGATGAAACGCCGGTACACCACCGCATTTTTCGCCCAAAAGATACAGACCATCAAACAAATCATTCCACATGCCTTCATCGGTGTCGATGTCATTGTCGGTGTACACGGTGAAACGGATGAACTGTTCGAAAAGTCACGCGCATTCATCGAATCGCTCGATGTGTCTCAACTACATGTGTTCACCTACTCCGAACGTGCCGGAACCAAAATGCTTGAAATAAGTGATGTGGTGCCGGTGCATGAAAGACGGCAACGAAACGAAGTGCTTCACAACCTGTCGGCCGAAAAATGCAATGCCTTTTATGAAAGCCAGGCAGGCAAAACCGTCCATGTATTGTGGGAAAGCCGCAAGCACGGCGAAAACATGGTCGGCTTCACCGAAAACTACATAAAGGCGGAAGCCCCCTACCGTAAGGAACTGATCAACACCATACAGGAAGTCAGACTGGGCTACTGGAACGCCGACCGGAGTGCCTTGACTGTCGAAAGCCAACAACAAACTACTGACATTTAAACGTATGCTAGCCAAAAGAATTATCCCCTGCCTCGATATAAAGGACGGGAAAACCGTCAAGGGCATCAACTTTGAAAACATAACCGCCGTAGGCGACCCGGTAGAGTTGGGCGCGCTCTACGCCCGTATGGGAGCCGATGAGCTGGTTTTTCTGGACATAACCGCCACAAACGAGAAACGCAAAACCCTGTCGGAGCTGGTCACACGCATTGCAAAAGAAATCAACATCCCTTTCACAGTAGGCGGAGGCATATCCACCATAGAAGATGTTTCGGTGCTACTGAACAGCGGTGCCGATAAAATATCGGTCAACACGGCAGCCGTGCGCCGCCCCCAACTTATTTCCGAACTGGCAGGCCAGTTCGGCAGTCAGTGCGTTGTCCTGGCCATTGACACCAAGTACATAAACAATGACTGGTATGTTTTCCTGAACGGGGGACGCATTCCTACTGACATAAGAACCGTAGATTGGGCCAGGCAGGCCGTTGCTTTGGGAGCCGGAGAAATACTGCTCACCTCCATGAACAACGATGGCACCAAAAACGGCTTTGCCCTTGACATTACCCGTACCGTATCCGAAGCGGTAAATGTGCCTGTAATTGCCAGTGGCGGAGCCGGAACCATGCAGCATTTCCTTGATGTGTTCAAACAGGGAAAAGCCGACGCCGCCCTCGCTGCAAGCATATTCCATTACAAGGAAATCATGATTCCCGACTTGAAACAATTCCTGAAGGAACATGGTATTGAGGTAAGAATGGAGTAAAATGGCTACCACAAAGGCCACCTGCGCTGCGTCAATCCTGGCCATTCGGGCTTCGGCCACATGCCTCAGTATGCATCCTCGGCCTTTTTCTCAATGCCTTGCATATTGCCTGTTATGGTACGCCTTGCCGGGGAACAAGCTATAAGTGCCCTCATAAAAACCTGTGATAAAAAAACAAGCGAAACAATGTCCAGAACATCTCTCTTTATCCTATTGTCTGTCATTGCAGCATGTGTGGCCTGCAATACACCGGAAGTGTCGCCCTACCCGCCTTTGCAATGGAGCAAGGCCGCCGATTTTCCCGATGGTGCACGCTCCTCGGCTACAGTCAGTGTGGCGAACGGAAAAGCCTACCTGATGTTCGGAAAAAGGAACGTCAAAACCGGCTACCTTCAGGAATGTTGGGAATATGACACGGAAAACGACAGCTGGACCCGGAAAAACGCGTGTCCCGGTCCCGGACGGGTAAAACCCATCAGCCTGTCACTGAACGACAAAATATACACCGGACTGGGCTATACCGACACAACTTACATCAAGACAAGCGGACGTCTGTATCTGGATACACTATACCTGAAAGACTTCTGGTGCTACGACCCGCAAACCGATACCTGGACCGAAGAAGCACGGGCCCCTTTCAAAGGAACGGATGCTTGCGTTGCATTTACCTATCATGACGAAATCTATGTAGGTCTCGGATTTTATGGAACCGTATTCGGAGAAGAATGGTGGAAATACAATCCCCGAGAAAAGAAATGGACACGACTGAAGAATTTCAGTGGATTGAACCGGGCAGGCGCCTTGCTTTGCTCAAACGGCGAGCGCATTTTTACCGGAACCGGCTACCGCACCTATAATTTGAACGACTGGTGGGAGTATTTCCCGGACAGCGATACCTGGAAAGAACGCAAGAAGATGCCGGACAACGGACGGGTAAACGGAACGGCCTTGTCGGTAGGGAACCGCATGTTCGTCATGACCGGACGTCTGTTCAAAGGGAACCTTACCGGAGGACATGTCAAGTCAACGGTCATTGAATATGACATGGAACGCGATGTGTGGTATGATGCAGGCCACATTCCCGGACCCGCCCGTGAAAATGCCGTTGCCTTTACCATTGGCAACAGAGGATATGTCGGATTGGGCGAAAACGACGACACTTTGTTAAACGACCTCATGTACTTTGAATTATAGACAAAACCACCGCCAACAACACATGGAAAGAATGAAAAAATTCCGTAACATATTACTGTTCATTTCGCTGTTTGCTGCTGTCGGTCCGACAAGTGCCCAAGACAGCATTTGCTACAAAGTCGAAACATCGGCCGTGATATCAAGCGGCCAAACCGCTCCTTTCTGGCTGCATTCCAATCGCTACGGAAAGTACTCCATGTCTCCTTTCAGCTCAACGACCCTGGCCGAAGTCGGCAAAGACTTCCGCAACAACGGCCGGTGGTATGACTATGGATTCAAGGCCAGTGCCCTGTTCCGTTTCGACCCGCATGGGGCCAACTTCTACCTGCACGAGTATTATGCAAAATTTAGGGGATTCAACTTCTTCGACATTGTAATCGGTGCCCGCGAAGAACATTTGGGATGCCAGGACTCCATTCTGTCAAGCGGAGGATTCCTATTTTCAAACAATGCCCGTCCCATGCCCAAAATAACCATCGGCATAGAACAATATACCGGCATTCCCTTCACTAAAGACTATGTGCAGATAAAAGGCGCACTGGTTCACGGATGGATGAACGACCCCCGCTACACACTCAACACATGGCTTCATCACAAATATCTGTATGTAAAACTTGGAGGCAGGCTGCCGGTCAATTTCCACTATGGACTCAACCACGTGGCACAATGGGGAGGTATCAGCCCACGTTACGGGAAAATGGCCTACGGCTTTGATGACTATCTGCGCATTTTCATGGGTAAAAGCGGGACCGACTCCAACAATTCCAATGAATACAACAACTCGCAAGGTAATCACATTGTATCGCAAAGCATGCAGCTCGACCTGAAAATCTCCGGTTATACAGTGAGTGCCTACTGGCAGAATCTGCACGAAGACCCTCCGCTGAAATACATGTACAAGACCATGAACATAGCCGATGGACTATGGGGCATTTCAATTAAGAGTGACCGCCTGCCTTACATATCGGGCATCTTGTACGAATATCTGAACACAACAGACCAATCCGGTCCCTATCACGACAAAGATGGCATCATCTATGGCGGCTTCGACAGCTATTTTTCCAACAGCATTTACCGTTCCGGATGGACTTATTTCTCGCGCATCATAGGCACCCCATTCATAACCCCTCCCATCAAAACCGACGCTGGCGACTATTATGCCTACAACAACCGGGTACAGGTCCACCATGCCGGTGCACACGGCAACATACATGGATTCAACTACAAAGCCTTGGTTTCGTTCAGCAAAAGTTACGGAACTTACACAAGTCCGTTCAAGCATCCTATGAAGTGCACCTCCATATTGCTGGAAATAGAGAAAACCGTTCCACAGTGGTTCGGACTGGAGTTTGCCTGCTCTCTTGCTGCCGATTTCGGTGAAATGCCGGCTGTCAACACAAACGTCCTGCAAACGGGCGGCAACAGTTTCGGCATATGCCTTTCCATTCGCAAAACCGGAACGATATTCAAATATGACTGAATAAAATGCCGCCTGCCGCTGAAAACCTCATTTATTGCAGGTAAAATAAAAAGCATCTCCGCCAACAGGTTATAAAGGCACAGTCCTGCCAAACAACTCTGTGCCAAGCAGGCAGCACATTTTTAGATACAAAAAAAAGTGTATCTTTGCACTTCTTGCTATCCAAAGGCTCTCAATGACAATTATGAAACATTACGGATTATTGTTTATCCTCATCACGGCAATCAAGCTATTTACCTCCTGCAGCCCAACGACCGAATGTGAATGCATACGCATCGGGGTTCTGAACGGGCCTTCAGCAGTCAGTTGCATACAGATGCTCGATCAGGTACAGACCATTGAGGGGAAAAAGGTGGAACTGATCATTAAAAACGACCCTTTGCAGATTCAGGCTTCCATGCTGAAAGGCAAGCTTGACTTTGCAGTGCTTCCCACTGTCATGGCTGCCAACCTGTACAATAAAGGAATACAATACCGCATGGTAGCTTGTCCTATCTGGGGCACTTTGTACATGCTGTCGAATGTTGCCGAAATCCGGAACATCAATGACCTCAACGGACGGGAAATAGCGGTGTTCGGACAAGGTTCCACCGCCGATGTACTGACCAAGCTGCTGATAAGGAACAAACAGCTTGACTGCACCATAAACTACCGATTCACTTCCAATCAGGAAACCGCACAGGCTTTGCGCACAGGCGAAGTGCAAGTGGCGGTCATATCGGAACCTCTCGTCAGCATTTTGCTGGCCGAGAAAAAAGACCTGCACATCATCGACAAACTAAGTGTCAACGGGAACAGTTTCGAACAAACAGCACACGAGTTTTTCACTCAATCAGCATTTTTGGTAAGCGACCGTTTCGCTAAAAATCATCCACAGCTGCTATCGCCCGTGTGCGATGCTTATAGGAAAAGCTGTAATTTCATTAACGAGCAACCCCAACAGGCAGCCTCCCTCATGGTGGCACACGGCATGGCTCCCAATTGCGATGTCGCCCTGCAATCCATCACGCTGTGCAGCATAAACTATGTGGCTTCTTTCGCCATTGCACATGAGCTTTACAGTTATTTGCGGCTGTGCTACCATGAAAATCCGGCTTCCATAGGGGGAAAAATGCCCGACACCGGTTTTATTTTTCACATACAGATATAATTCATGAACCTTTACCGGTTTTTCATCCACTCCACACGATAACTGTTCATGAAGTACAAACGGATTTATATACAGTTGTTCTCCATCATGTGTATGGCTGCCGTATGGGAACTGACAGCCATACACATCAACCTGCCAGCCGTATTTCCCCGGCTGGAGGAATTGTGCCGGCAAACTTTGAAACTTTTCTCAACAAGCCATTTCTACATTGAAACCGGCACTACCGTTCTACGGGGTTTCTTCGGTTTGACTCTTGCATCCGCTTCAGGTTTTCTGTTAGGCACCCTGGCTGCTTTCTCGCCTTTTTGCAACTCGTTTTGCCGGCCGATTGTCGTGTTGCTCCGATCAATACCTGTCATTTCATTCATCCTACTGGCCATGTTATGGTTTTCGCCGAACTATTTGCCTGTGTTCATAGCCTGGATAACCCTATTCCCCATCATATATCAAAACACGGCAACCGCCATACACAACACCGACCGACGCTGGGTAGAAATGGCAGCCACCTTCGGCTATAAACCATTTGGCCGATTCATGCAGGTCTATTTGCCTGCCGCCAAAAACGCATTGTTCGATGGCTGGACTACCGCTTCTGGATTTGGCTGGCGTGCCGTTATCATGGGAGAAGCCCTGGCACAACCGCTCCACGGCATCGGAAGCAGCATGAAAACGGCACAAGCATTCATTCAAGTACCACAACTCATGGCCTGGACATTAGTTGCCATTGCCATCAGCTACCTGTTCGATGTTTTGCTGCATCAAGCCAGGAAAATACGCTTCACCTACAAACTACCATCAGCACAACCCTTTTCACTGCCCATCCCCCAGTCGGACCTGCCTTTTAAAAAACTGTCTGTCATAAAACTCGAGAAGCGGTTCGGTCAACATTCCATTCTGCACAATTACAGCGTACAGTTCGACAACACGGCCATAACCTGCATCAAAGGAACATCCGGACAAGGGAAAACCACGTTATTGCGGCTATTGGCCGGACTTGACCTCCAATATAACGGAGAAATCCGCATACCGAATGGATACACCTTGTCGTACGCATTCCAGGAAGACCGGTTGCTTCCATGGCTGAACGTCCGTGAAAACATTGTTTTCGCCTTGAAACCTCACTGCAAAAACCGGCAATATATGGCTGATATCACGACATACCTACTTGCAGAGACCGGCCTATCCGAACACGCCGACAAGTACCCTTCGCAACTCAGCGGAGGACAACGGCAACGAGTCAACCTGGCCCGGGCACTCTGCGTACAGGCTGACATTCTTCTGCTCGACGAACCGCTTACCGGATTGGATGACAACACAAAACAACAGGTGTTGAACCTCATTCTCGAATGGACCGGTAGCCGTCGCCCCATCGTTATATGGGCTACCCATGAAAACATCCGAACTGCCCGCAATGTAAACATGGAAACGTTGAAGTGACATCTGTCCCAAAGCGGCCGTGAATTCATCCGAACAAGAGTCTGCTTATCCCGACACATGAGAATGATTTCATCTTTTTCCCGCCTCATATTTTGTGAATTACCAGCATACATAGTGAGTTCGGGATAAAGTTTTCGTGTGCCATGCAGCATGATGTTCCCTTTTTATGCCGTCAAAATTATCGTCCCACGTATATGGGACACGTGTCCCACATATATGAAACACGTGTCTCACATACGTGGGACGTTCTTTTCACCTAGGTGAAAAGAGAACTTTAAAGGCATAAAACTGTCATTTAACGAATAAGGTTGACTTAAAATATCTTAATGCATAAAAGAGGTTGACTCAGATTTGACTTATGTTTATATTGGGTTGACTCGTTTGTCAACTATTCACTTGTCGGGTTGACTTTTCTGTT
>CASEAJ010000035.1 GCA_949285425.1 uncultured Porphyromonadaceae bacterium | reverse complement strand
TTTGTAATGGAAATCAAGAATTTTAGAGCGATACACGACAAAGAGTTGATATATGAACTGATAGAGGAAGGCGAACATGTCTGTCAGGACTTTAAGTTTTCTATTTCCGATTCACGGAAGATAGCCCGCAGCATTGCCGCTTTTGCCAATAATCAGGGAGGACGTCTGCTTGTCGGAGTCAAGGATAACGGCAATATCGCCGGAATACGCAGTGAAGAGGAATTTTACATGATTGAGCAGGCTGCGGAAATGTACTGCAAGCCGGCACAGAAGGTGAAACAGACTCTTTATTGCATTGACGGGAAATATGTATTGCTCGTTTCCATTGCCAAGTCGTCTATACCGGTGATGGCTCAGGACGATAACCGTCGCTGGTTGCCGTACTATCGGATTGCGGATGAAAATATACAGGTGCCGGAGTTGATGCTAAAGGTGTGGAAAGCTTCGAAAAAACGGCATTCGGTTTTCTCTTTTTCCGACTTGGAGACAAAAATGCTTTCGTATATTTCTCGCGTGGAGTATGTCACCGTTGAGGGCATTGCAAAAGAAATGCATATGTCATTAAGCTCGACTGAAGATGCTGTCGTCAGTCTCTGTTCGATGGGGGTGTTGCAGTTTGTCTACCACGAAGGGGAGTGGAGAATTGCCGCGGCTGAGCAATAAGATAAACGAAAACAGCGAGGGCAGACAGTATTCCTGTCTGCCCTCGCTGTTTTCGGATTATTTGTTGAAATGGTTGTAAACGATTTCAGATATGTTTGCAATGATTTTCTCCGTATCTTCCTGTGAGTGGGCGGAATCTTTGATAAATACTGCAATGTAGTAGCTTTCCCCATTAGGAAGAGTGATGTATCCCAAGTCGTTTGTTCCGGAAATTCGTCCGTTTTCCGTGTAGCCGCTGCCGGTTTTGTGGGCGATTGTAGCACCGGTGTCTTTCAGCGGTGCAGGCAGTCGCATGAGTCCGGTTTCACAATTGCTCATTGTTTCCTTTATAAAAGAAAAATAAGGTTCGGCGATAATGTCGCTTTCTATGAACTTTCGCAGTAGTGAAGCCGCAGCATAAGGGGTTGTCCAGTTGTCGTATGACAATTGGTGGTTGGCACTCATATCCTTTTCGTTGTAGGATATGTTGAAATCTTCGATGCCTAATGAACGTACGTATTGGTCTGTTTCAGCAGGTGAGCGGAGTTTGAACAGAATGTCGCAGGCATTGTTGTCGCTCTGTTGGAGTGTGTAGACCAGCAGGTCGGCAATGCTGATGTCAAATTCTGCTTCCTTGCGGTTGTCGCGGAGCGGGCTCCATGTGCCTTCCGGCAGGTCGGCGCGGGTGATGTGGAGCGTTGTGTCAAGCGGCAGGTCGTTTTGTCGCAGATAGTCGGCAATTGCAAGGGCCTGATGGAACTTGAATACGCTCATCATTGGATAGTGTACATCGTTGTTGACTGTCAGTGTGTCGCCGTTTGAGCCAATGACAGCAATGCCGACTTCAGCGTCTGTCTGTTGGGCAATGGCCGAAAGCTCGTTGCGAATCGGTTCCAGACTGGAGGTGGCTTTGCAGGATATAAAACAAATCACCATACAGCAAAGCATGGCGATTTGTGAGAAAAGTATCTTTTTCATGTTGAATGTTATTCCGGGTAAACAAGATTTTCTTCAGTGGCAACGGTCAATACCTCGCGCAAATATTTTTCAGCTTCCCATTTTGCCATTGGCAGGTTGTTGAGCAGATAGTTGC
>CASEAJ010000034.1 GCA_949285425.1 uncultured Porphyromonadaceae bacterium | reverse complement strand
TTGGCGCCACTTTTGGGGTTATACACCAATTTGGGCCGCAAACTGCATCCTGAAATCATCTATATAGATAACACTGTCTGTGTGAGCCAGTGTTGCAAAATGGCAATGCTTGAATGCTTTATGAGGGACATGAATTTTCTTCGGACAAAGCACAAAGATACCGCAGATTTTGCCTAAGTTTGCAAACGGCTTGAAAACGACAAGTCCACACACGACAGTCAGAAACAAATGCAACACGACCAACCTATGACCGGCATCGTTCTCATACCCCTTGTGCCCGTGCGCACCGCGCCCGCCGAAACGGCAGAAATGTGCACGCAACTGCTCTTCGGCGAACGCGTCGAACTGCTCGAAGTGCAGGAACGGTGGATTCGGATACGCAACATGACGGACCAATATGAGGGCTGGGCGGACCGGAAAATGATTCATCCGCTCAACGAACAGGAAGCAGGCACACTCGACCAGGCACAGTGGAAACATGTGCAGATTCCGGCATGTTCCTGTGCGCTGAACGGAACACCGGTTCTGCTGCCGGGAGGAAGCCTCATCCCTTTCATGAACACCGTCCCCTGCATGCCGGCCGGACAAACACTGCTCATAGATGACACCTGGGTTGATGAACAACCCGCCGACACCGGACGCATTGTGCACCTGGCACAACAATACAGGCAAGCTCCCTACTTGTGGGGAGGAAAATCGGTCATGGGCATCGACTGCTCGGGATTCGTGCAGGTGGTATTTGCCATGTGCGGCATTGTCCTGCCGCGCGATGCATCATTGCAGGCCGGACACGGTGAAAGCATCGAAGGACTCGACCAAGCACAGGCCGGCGATTTGGCTTTCTTTGAAAACGCCCAGGGACGCATCGTACATGTAGGCATACTGCTCGGCCCCGACCGCATTATCCACGCATCGGGCCAAGTGAAGACCGAACGCATCGACCGGCAAGGCATCATTTCCGCACAAACCGGCATGTACACACACCGGCTGAGCCACATACAGAGATTCATGAACCGGAGACCGTAAAACGGACACACGAACAACAAACCGAAACGGATATGGACAAAGAACTGAACCGGCTGCTGAACGACTACCTGCAAAAGAAACAGGCCTTGAACGAGGCCGAAACACGGCTGTGGGCTCATTTGGCCGAAAAAGGCATGAATGAACCGTTGCAAACGGTGGAGTGGACTTCCACACAAACGCCACACAGGCAACGAAAAACAAGCAACACGGCACAAGCCAAACGGATAGCCGCCTGCATCACGGCTTTTATCGCTGTTGCCGTCACGCTGTGCATCATCATATTCACCGCTCCCAAAAACAAGTACTATGCCCGCATCAACGGAAAGACCGTAAACCAAAACGACCTCGTCGAACAATACGCCGCCGACAAACTGCACAAGGCGGAACTGTTGCTGTCGGGGTGCCTCAACCCGCTCGACAACCTGCAAAAAGTGAAAAAAGGAGGCAGTCGGGGTGGTGAAGCCTTGACCGATATACAGGAAACCCTTTACAACATATATTATCATTTACCTTTAAAAACAACCCGACATGAAGAAGTCAATGACAGTAGCCATGTGTCTTTGCCTGATGGTTCTGACCACAAACGCACAAACGCTTAAAGACCTGTTCAACAAATACGCCGACGATGAACGTTTCGAATATGTCTCCGTAGGAAAAGGCATGCTATCCATAGCCCGGATCTTCGGAGAAACGGAAGGTGGTGAAGCGGATGTCCTCTCCCGAATAAACGGCATCAAGATTCTCACCCTGACGGATGGTTTCGATGATACACTGCAAAAGGACGTGCTGAAAGAGGTGGACGGAGCAACCACCGCCGGACAGTTCGAGACCCTGGTAGAAGTTCGTGAAAAAGAGGAAAAGGTGTATGTATACAGCCGCAACGCCGAAAACGGAATTACCGACATGCTCGTCGTCACACAGGATGAAGCCGAACTGAGCCTCATTTGGATTAAAGGCAACCTTACCCAGGAAGAACTGATGGGGCTGCTGGCCCAATAGTGTATCTTCTCAACATGGCTAGGTTTGGTTGAAGCTGGCTGAAAACTGCGTTTTCGCTTGCTTCAACGCTCGCCTTTCGCTTTCTTTCCATAAGACAGGAGGCGGCTCGGTTGAACCTTGCTGAAAACTGCGTTTTCGCTTGTTTCAACGCTCGCCTTTCACTATCTTTGCACCTGCATTGAGGTGACATTAAATGCAGCAACATAATACGAAACATTTATGTACACAGTCATCAAACGTATGGAGGTGTCGGCTTCCCATAGCCTGTCGCTCGGATATGAAAGCAAATGCGGTAACCTGCATGGTCACAATTGGATTATCATTGTTTATTGCCGTTCTAAAGAACTGAATGAAGACGGCATGGTCATTGACTTTACCCACATCAAGGACACAATACAGAGACGCCTTGATCACCAGAACCTCAACGATGTATTTCCCTTCAACCCAACGGCCGAAAACATTGCCCGCTGGGTATGTGAACAAATATCCTGCTGCTTCAAAGTGGAAGTGCAGGAATCGGAACACAACACGGTGATTTACGAATCGGACGAAGCATAATCCCCTTATGAGAAAGATAAACGAGATATTCTATAGCCTTCAGGGCGAAGGCTATCACACCGGTACGCCCGCTACATTCATCCGGTTTTCGGGCTGTAACCTGAAATGCAGTTTCTGCGACACCCGCCACGAAGAGGGCACCCTCATGTCCGACGAGGAAATCATGGCCGAAGTGCAAAAGTACCCGGCACGCATGGTCATACTCACCGGCGGCGAGCCATCGCTTTGGATTGACCGCGAACTGGTCGATTACCTGCACCGCATCGGCAAATATGTCTGCATTGAAACCAACGGCACACACCCCCTGCCCGACAACATAGACTGGATCACCTGTTCTCCCAAACAGGGGCATCCGGTCGTGCTCAGCCGCATGGACGAAGTGAAAGTGGTTTATGAAGGGCAAGACATCCTCCCCTACGAGACACTTGCCAGCGACCGTTTTTTCCTTCAACCCTGTTCGGGCCGTAACATCCGCGAAACGGTTGAATGTGTGTTGCAACACCCCACCTGGCGTCTGAGTCTGCAAACCCATCTGATGATTGGGATAGAATAAACAACAAACTCACATAAAAGAATTCCTATCACAGGTAAAGAAGAAAGCCCCCTCCTGCAAAGTCGGTTGACTTTGGCAGGAGGGGGCTTTGTCATTCATCTTGGAGCAGGAAGCTCAAATCAGTCTTCCAACAGTATTTCCATAATGGTTACGGCTGCTTTCGACACACTGGTACCGGGGCCGAAGATAGCCGCAACACCCGCTTTGTAGAGGAAGTCATAATCCTGTGCGGGGATGACACCGCCAGCGATAACGATAATATCCTCACGTCCGAGTTTCTTCAGTTCGTCAATAACCTGCGGAATCAAAGTTTTGTGTCCGGCGGCCAACGAAGACACACCCATCACGTTCACATCGTTTTCCACCGCTTGCTTGGCTGCTTCTGCCGGAGTCTGGAACAACGGTCCCATATCCACATCGAAGCCACAATCGGCATACCCCGTAGCCACGACTTTGGCACCGCGGTCGTGTCCGTCTTGTCCCATCTTCGCAATCATGATGCGGGGACGACGGCCCTCTTTCTGTGCGAACTGTTCCGTGAGCTGTGAAGCCCGCTGGAAGTCACTGTCATTTTTGGTTTCTGATGAATACACGCCTGATATGGTTCTAATGGTTGCTTTATAACGTCCTGCGACAGCTTCGCAAGCGTCTGATATTTCTCCCAACGATGCACGTACACGGGCTGCTTCAACCGCCAGTTCGAGCAAGTTGCCCTCACCTGTACGGGCACATTCGGTAATGGCAGCCAAGGCCTTTTGCACATCGGCTTCGTTACGGTTGGCACGCAACTGTTTCAAACGTTCAATTTGCTGTTCGCGCACTGCCGTGTTATCAATTTCGAGAATATCGATAGGAGCTTCCTTGTCCAACCGATACTTGTTCACACCGACAATGGTTTGCGCTCCCGAGTCGATACGGGCCTGCGTACGGGCAGCCGCTTCTTCGATACGCATTTTCGGAATGCCTGTTTCAATAGCGGCAGCCATTCCTCCGAGTTTTTCAATTTCCTCGATATGCGCCCATGCCTTTTCTGCAATTTCATTGGTCAACGCTTCCACATAATAAGAACCAGCCCACGGGTCGATTTCTTTCGTAATGTAGGTTTCTTCCTGAATGTAAATCTGCGTATTGCGGGCGATACGGGCCGAGAAGTCGGTGGGCAGCGCAATGGCTTCGTCAAGCGCATTGGTGTGCAGAGACTGGGTATGTCCCAATGCTGCTCCCATGGCTTCGATACAAGTACGTCCCACGTTGTTGAAGGGATCCTGTTCCGTCAGCGACCAACCTGACGTTTGCGAGTGGGTACGCAATGCCAGCGATTTCGGATTCTTCGGGTTGAACGGTTTCACAATCTTCGCCCACAACAGACGGGCTGCACGCATTTTGGCTATTTCCATAAAATGATTCATGCCAATGGCCCAGAAGAATGAAAGCCGCGGAGCAAACGCGTCAATATCCATGCCGGCATTCACCCCTGCACGCAAATATTCAAGTCCGTCGGCCAAGGTATAAGCCAATTCGATATCGGCCGTCGCTCCTGCTTCCTGCATGTGATAGCCGGAAATGGAGATGGAGTTGAACTTCGGCATGTACTTGGCCGTATATTCAAAAATGTCGGCAATAATCTTCATGGAGAACTTCGGCGGATAAATGTAGGTGTTACGCACCATGAACTCTTTCAGAATATCATTTTGAATAGTTCCCGCCATTTCTTCCAACTTGGCTCCCTGTTCCAAACCGGCGTTAATGTAAAAAGCCATAATGGGAAGCACCGCTCCGTTCATGGTCATGGATACGGACATCTTGTTCAAGGGTATGCCATCAAACAGGACTTTCATATCCTCTACCGAACAAATGGAGACACCAGCTTTGCCCACGTCACCAACTACCCGTTCGTGGTCTGCATCATATCCGCGGTGTGTGGCCAGGTCAAAAGCTACGGACAATCCTTTTTGTCCGGAAGCCAGGTTACGGCGATAAAATGCATTCGACTCTTCAGCCGTCGAAAAACCGGCATACTGACGAATGGTCCACGGACGCATGGCATACATACCACTGTAAGGACCACGCAAGAACGGAGGTATACCTGCTGCATAGTTCAAATGTTCAAGGCCTTCGAGGTCTTTCTTGTCATACACCGGCTTTACCGGAATCTGTTCCGGAGTCAACCAAGTGTCATGCTGTTGTTCCGGTGCTTTCCCGGCAACAAATTCATCTATGTTTATATCTTTGAAATTCGGTTTCATAATTCTGTTAGTTTTTTAATTGGGGCTTATTGTATATTCAACTGCCGGTTAAACATTTTCAGCGTATCCAACACATTCGAGCGTACATGAATGAAATGTTCAACTCCCTGTGCCTTCAATGCATCCATACATGCCGGAGCACCTGCCACTACAAAGACAAACTTACCGTTTGCCAGGGCAAATGCTTCAGGAGCCAATGTTTCACATTCATCATCGCTTGAACAAAGCACCACAATGTCGGCACCGGCTTTTTCGGCAGCCTGCATTCCTTCGGCCACCGTATTGAAACCAAGATTGTCTATAATTTCATATCCGGCACAAGCAAAGAAGTTCGAAGAGAACTGGGCTCTTGCCAATCTCATGGCCAGGTTTCCTATGGTCAGCATAAACACTTTCGGACGTTTTGCCGCTTTTTCCGTAGCAAAACGAAGCGATTCGAACTCTTCTGCCCCGCGTACGGCAGGCAACACAGCTATTTTACCATGTTCGCTACTGCATCCGCATTTGCACACATGCGGTTCCAGTTCCACCTTACCGGCCGCTGTTTCTGTGAAATTAGGATACTGGTTCGTTCCCAACAGCACTTCCTTACGACTTGAAATGGCTTTCAAACGGGCTTCTGCCGTTGCCTGAATTGCCTGTTGCACTTTTCCTTCTTTCACCGCCGCAAAGAATCCGCCGGCATCTTCCATTTCAAGGAAAAGTTTCCATGCCTGTTTGGCTATTTCGTGCGTCAATGTTTCTATATAGTAGGAGCCGGCAGCCGGGTCAACCACTTTGTCAAAATGTGATTCTTCTTTCAAAAGCAACTGCTGGTTACGGGCAATACGTTCCGAAAAATCATCGGTAGGCTTGAAAACGCAATCATATCCCAGCACCGTAAGCGAATCGACACCAGCAATGGTTGCACTCATAGCTTCGGTCTGCGTACGGAGCATATTGACATTTGCATCGAACACCGTCATGTTAAATGTGGTCGTTTCGGCATGTACCTGCATTTTCGATGCAGACAAACGTACATCTTCCGGCTCTTTTTCCAGATATTTGTCTACAATCAAGGCCCACAACATACGTGCTGCACGGAATTTTGCAATTTCCATGAAGTAGTTGCTTCCTACCCCGAAGTTGAATTTTATCCGCCGTGCTACTTCTGCCGGAGCGATTCCAGCCTTGTCGGACAAAGCCAGGTACTGGCTGCCCCAAGCAAGCGCATAACCCAACTCCTGCGTAATGTGTGCACCGGCATTTTTCAACGAAACGGCATTTACGCCAACAACTCTATATCCCGGCAATTTACGGGCAGCATCCAGCAAAGCCCCTGCACGTTCGGCTATGAAGTCTTCTTCCAAATCTTTTCCCTTCAACAACATTTTGTTGATCGGGTCAAAATTGACCGACCCCCGTACGTTGGCCAAATCATAACCTTTTGACTCAAAATAGTCCGCCAATAAAGTTACCAAATCAGCCGAACGGCTCACACAAGTCTGAAAATTAAGTTCCACCTTTTCCGCATCTATACCCTGTAACAACACGGCAAGAAAAGCTGCATCCAAATCCTTCTTGTTCACTTTGAAGCCGATGGCATTGACCCCTTTGTTCAGTATGTCTAATGCTTTTTTGTTGGCTTCTTCCGGATCTTTCACCGCAATGTCCTGACGGATAAACCAGTCATTGGTTGTTTTCGTTCCCCTTACATAAGGAAACTCTCCCGGTTGCAGTTCCGTTGTTTTCAATCCATTCAGATCTTCGTTTCTGTAAAAAGGACGGACATTAAAACCTTCGTTTGTCTTCCAAACGAGTTTTTTGTCAAAATCCGCTCCTTTCAAATCAGCTGTAATTTTCTCCATCCATTCCTGTGTAGAAACAGCGGGAAAATCTGCCAATAAATTCAATTTGTTTTTTGCCATAACATAAATATTGAGATTAGACTCATTTTTTCCAAAACAACGACTCCGCCACCCGTAAAAAACAGATAGCGGAGTTGCAAATTTAGTATTTTTGTTGTGTTCCCGTACTTTTTTTACAAGAAATTAAGGCTAAAGGCACTATGACATTCCGAAAAATACGGCCTTCAGTGCACATGTGCATCCGACATGGAGAAGCAGAACAAGACTGCAACACCCAACAACATGCACAACAAACACCACCATGTATTGCGCCTACCACTTTCCTTTAATATCTCCGGCAACAGCGAAGTGGCAGCCAAGTAAACAAATCCTCCTGCTGCAAAAGGCAGTACATAAGTAGACACTTGCCCCAAACGTTCGCCCAGCCAAAGTGTCAGCACTGCCCCCAAAACGGAGGTACAAGCCGAATAGAAATTATATATCAAGGCTTTTCTTCTGTTGAATCCGGCCTGCAGCAAAACTCCGAAATCGCTTATTTCCTGTGGTATTTCATGCAGCACAACGGCAAGCGTTGTAGCCAGCCCTATTTCCGGCCCGGCCATCCAACCCACCGCAATCAAAATGCCATCCGTAAAATTATGAACGGCATCTGCATAAAGGCTCAAATAACCATAGTGTTTTACAACACCTTCCTGCCCCGCCGAATGGGCATGCAACAGTTGCTCTATAAGGAAAAACACCAGAAAACCGGCCATACAAATCCACGCGACAAGCGAATCGGAATCAATGTGTTCGTAAGACTCGGGCAACAAGTGGAAAAATGAGTTGCCCAGCAAAGCCCCAACCGCAAAAGAAACCAGATAAATCAGCACCTTTTTCAATGCCTTTCCCTGCAACGACAAAAGAAACACACCGACAAAAGAAATCAAACTGACCACGAGAGCACTGAGCAATGCCGATAACCACACTTTTTCCATAACGTTTATTTTTTCCAAAGACTTGCAAAAATACAACAAATAGGTGGAAAGGGAAAGGACGGTTTTTCGTTGCTAAAGGAAAAATAAGAAAAAACCTTGCTGCCTGATAACAAAAAAAGAGAATGCCAGCTCCAAAGCGACATTCTCTTCACAAGCATTCCTTACAGACCGCAGCCTATTTTTCCTGCTCTATCCACTTTACAATCCACTCACCTACCTCACTTGTTGAATAGGCTTTCGCTCCATCGGCTATGTCTTCGGTCACCACCCCCGCCTCCATGCTGGCGTTGACAGCGCGGCGAATGCAGGCTCCTTCGGACTGCATGCCAAAAGCATACTCAAACATCAATGCCGCCGACAGAATGGTTGCCAACGGATTGGCAATGTTCTTGCCGGCCGCCTGCGGATAAGAACCGTGTATAGGTTCGAACACCGAAGTGTGCAACCCAATGGAAGCCGACGGCAACATACCCAGCGAACCGGTGATGACCGATGCTTCATCAGTCAGTATATCGCCGAAAAGGTTTTCCGTAACCAGCACATCAAAGCTTTTGGGCCACTGTATGATGCGCATGGCGGCATTGTCCACAAACATATATTCTGTTTCCACATCCGGATACTGAGGGGCAATTTCCTGAGCTATCTGACGCCACAAACGCGATGTTGCTATCACGTTCGCCTTATCCACCACTGTCACTTTTTTCCGACGCTGACGGGCATACTTGAACGCCAGATGAAGAATGCGTTCCACTTCCTCCCGGGTATAAACGCAGGTATCATACGCCGTATCACCGTCTTCACTGCGTCCCTGAGGGCGTCCGAAATACATGCCGCCCGTCAACTCACGGATACACATGAAATCGGCTCCGGCCACCAGTTCTGCCCGAAGCGGCGACTTGTGAAGAAGTGAATCAAAAGTAGTCACCGGGCGTATATTGGCATAGAGCCCCAAGTCCTTGCGCATTTTCAACAGTCCCTGCTCCGGACGCACTTTGGCCGAAGGATTGTTGTCATACTTCGGGTCGCCAATGGCACCGAACAACACCGCATCGGACTGCATGCACAATTCATGGGTCGCCTGCGGATAAGGCTCGCCTACCTGGTCAATGGCAGTTGCACCCACCAGACCGTAGGTATAGTTCAGTTCATGGCCAAAGCGTTTACACACGGCCTTTGTCACATTCAACGCCTGTTCCACTATTTCCGGCCCGATGCCATCACCGGGCAATACTGCTATGTTCAATGTCTTTTTCATATCTTTCGTCTATTTTAATAATCTATCTGTTTTTCAAACAAGTTTCTATAACAAATTGAGCACGGGCATTTGGATCCACACAAGGCACCTCCACTATTTTGTAACCATATTGCATGTATGTCTTTTTCATCACATGATAAGTATATACAGCTTCACTCCACTCCTGCTTACGTTCTTTATCTGTAGTATAAATTTCTTTCCAAGGAGGCAGAAAAAATACCGACTGGCAATATCTGCACAAAACCGCCAATTCCTTTTGTTCCTTCGTCAGTTCCATCCCTACCATACCGGCATAACAAAAAGCATCAAGCAGGCCCCGGTCAAAAAACACAATCTGCCGAGCATAGGACTGACAAGCCAAACGATAATCATCAACCGAAGCATTTATCATTCGTTCTGTATACATTTTTTTGTTACCCCAAGGCAACGCATCACCGCCACAACGCATTTCACTTTGTATAATGGAACGTGCCACCTCGGACATTGTTATGTAACCCATTCTTGATAAAGTTTCCAATAAAGTCGTCTTGCCCACCCCCGGACCTCCGGTTATCACATAAAAAAAATCGTTTGCGTTTGTCATATCAAGTTCAGCATCTTTACCGTTGCCTTAATGGCCGATTCCACCTGATCGGCATCGAGTCCTGATGTTTTCAGCACACGTCCATCCATGTTCCAGGTAATGATGGTGTGTACCAAAGCATCCGTATGCCCTCCGGGAGGGATGCTCACATTGTAGTCGAGCAAGACCGGATGCTGTTTTCCCAACCGGTCATATATTTTCCAAAGGGCTTTCATGAAAGCATCATACTGTCCATCGCCGCTTGAAGAGTCCTGGTGCACCGTGCCATCCACCTCTATTGCAATGCTTGCCAAGGACTTCAGTCCACGGGAGAGGGAAAGCGAATAATTGATTACGCGGATTTTCTGCTCAACATGCTCACTTTTCAACACATCGGATATGATATAAGGCAGGTCATCCTGTGTCACAATTTCCTTTTTATCGCCCAGTTCGATAATGCGTCCGGTCACTTTCTGCATGGTCGCCTCATCCAAATCGAGCCCCAGATTCTCCAGATTCTTCAATATATTGGCACGTCCCGAAGTCTTTCCCAAGGCATACTGACGTTCGCGCCCGAAGCGTTCGGGAAGCAACCTATTGAAATAAAGCTTGTCCTTGTTGTCACCATCGGCATGCACGCCGGCAACCTGTGTGAACACATGTTCACCCACCACCGGCTTGTTACCGGGAATGCGCACGCCCGAATAAGACTCCACCACCCGGCTCACGGCATTAATGCGCTCTTCACGTATGTGGGTACGTACATTCAACTGGTCGTGCAACACGGCAACCACACTGGCCAACGGAGCATTTCCGGCACGCTCGCCCAATCCGTTCACGGTCACATGCACCCCTTTCACCCCAGCCCTTACCGCTTCAAACGTATTGGCAACCGCCAGGTCATAATCATTGTGTGCGTGAAAGTCAAAGTGCAGTTCCGGATAACGTCCAACCATGCGCGAACAAAAATCGAACACCTGCCCGGGATGCAGAATGCCCAACGTATCGGGTATCATGAAACGCCTGATCGGTTCGTTTCTCAATGCATCGACCAGGTCATAAACATACGTTTCCGATTCCTGCATGCCACTGGACCAGTCTTCCAAATACACATTTACAGCAATGTCCATGTCACGGGCTCCGGCCAGCACCTGACGGATATCGGCCAAGTGCTGTTCCGGAGTTTTCTTCAACTGCTTGACACAATGCCTGAGCGACCCCTTGCACAGCAGATTGATTACCCTGCAGCCCGACTGACGTATCCAGTCAAGCGAGGTCCGCCCATCGACAAAGCCCAAAACCTCTATCCGGTCAATATATCCGTTGGCACGCGCCCACTGGGCCACCTTGCGGACCGACTCGAACTCGCCTTCGGAAACACGTGCCGAAGCAATTTCGACCCGGTCGACCTGCAGGTCCTCAAGCAACAGACGGGCTATCCCCAGTTTTTCCTGTGCGGCAAACGAGACTCCGGATGTCTGCTCACCATCACGCAAAGTCGTATCTAGAATTTCCAGCATATTTTCCACTGCTATACTTTTAGGAGGGTTCTATCAACTCCCCGCCATAACAATTTTACACTTTGTGGACTGAGCCACCTTTAGTCAAACTTCACAGCCCTACGTTCATAGGCTTCTATCTGTTCCTTTTTGCTCAACAAATAGTCAATGTCATCCAAGCCCTGAAGGAAACATTCTTTCTTGTAGCTGTTTATGGCAAACCGTTCTGTACGTCCCGTCGCATTGTTGACAATGCGCTGTTCCTGCAAGTCGACTGTCAAGGTCATATCGGGCTGCTGTGCCACCGATTGGAACACCTCAGCCAAAAACCCTTCGGACACCACCACCGGCAACACAAAATTGTTCATGGCGTTGTTCTTGAATATATCGGCAAAGAAACTTGAAACCACAACCCGGAATCCATATCCGGCAATGGCCCACGCCGCATGTTCGCGACTGCTGCCCGAGCCGAAGTTTTTTCCGGCCACAAGTATGGTTCCCCGGTATGCAGGATTGTTCAACACGAAGTCTTTCCTCGGCCGGCCATCGGCGTCGTAACGCCAGTCGGCAAACAGGTTGTCGCCGAAACCCTTTTTGTCTGTCGCTTTCAGGAAGCGGGCCGGTATTATCTGGTCTGTGTCCACATTCTCTATCGGAAGCGGCACAATGGTCGATGTTAATGTTACAAACTTATCCATTCGATTGATTATTGAAAATGATACTACATTCCGTCTAATCCGCAAACATTTCCCGAGGATCGGTAATGCGGCCTGTAACGGCAGCAGCAGCTGCCACAAGCGGACTGGCCAACAGGGTGCGCGCCCCGGGTCCCTGACGTCCTTCAAAATTACGGTTGGACGTGCTGACCGCATATTTTCCGGCCGGCACCTTGTCATCGTTCATGGCCAGACAAGCCGAGCAACCCGGCTGTCGCAATTCGAACCCGGCTTCATGCAACACCCGGTCGAGCCCTTCGGCCCTTATCTGCCGTTCCACCGCCCATGAACCGGGCACAAGCCACGCCACAACATCCGGCGCTTTCCGTTTCCCTTTGACATAGTTGGCAAATGCACGGAAGTCCTCTATCCTGCCATTGGTGCAACTGCCGAGGAACACATAGTCGATTGGTTTGCCCAGCAGTTTCTCTCCCGGTTTGAAACCCATATATTCCAACGATTTCAAATATGAGGCGCGTCCGGCAGCATCCACTTCACTCAAATCGGGAATGCGGTCATGAATGCCCATACCCATTCCTGGATTGGTTCCGTAGGTTACCATGGGTTCGATATCTTCGGCACGGAACGAGACTTCGCGGTCGAACACCGCATCATCATCCGATTTCAACGTACGCCAATAGGCCACGGCCTTGTCCCAGGCATCGCCTTTCGGGGCATATTCACGGCCCTTGACATAAGCAAATGTCGTTTCATCGGGTGCAATCATGCCTCCGCGCGCCCCCATCTCAATGGACAGGTTGCACACCGTCAGCCGTCCTTCCATGGACATGTTGCGAATGACCTCACCTGCATATTCCACAAAATAGCCGGTCGCTCCGCCGGTCGTCATGCGCGATATGATGTAAAGCGCCACATCCTTGGGAGTAACCCCCTTGCCCAAGACTCCATCGATGGTGATACGCATGGTTTTCGGCTTTGCCTGAAAAACACATTGTGTGGCAAGCACCATTTCCACTTCGCTGGTACCGATGCCGAATGCCACGGCCCCCATGGCTCCATGCGTAGAGGTGTGCGAGTCGCCGCACACCATCGTCATGCCGGGAAGGGAAAGCCCGTTTTCCGGTCCCACTACATGAATGATGCCGTTTTTTTCGTGCAACATGGGATAATAGGCCAGTCCGAACTCCCGGGCATTCCGGTCGAGCGTGTCTACTTGGTTGCGCGAAACGGGGTCCTGTATGGGCCGGTCCTGATGCAGCGTGGGGATGTTATGATCGGGCATGCAGGTTATCTGTTCCGGCCGGAACACCTTCAGGTTTCTCCGGCGCAAGCCCTCGAACGCCTGCGGACTGGTCACTTCATGACAATACATGCGGTCTATGTACAATTGTGTCGGACCATCGTCAACCGACGAAACCACATGGGCGTTCCATATCTTGTCGAAAAGGGTCATGCCTGCCGCCGCACCCTTTTCCTCGGTTTTCATTCTGTTTTCATTCATTGTCTTTCGTTTTTATCGGCTCTGTCACTTTACAAATTTGTTTATCGCATCGATATACGCTTCGACCGAAGCCCCCACAATGTCGGTGTTGGCTCCGAAACCATAATATATCGACCCGTTATGTTCCACCTGCATGTGCACTTTCCCCACATCGTTGCTGCCACGGTTAATGGCCTGTATGGTAAACTCATGCAAGGTCATTTGCCTGTTGATAATCTTTTTCAGCGCATTGATGGCTGCATCCACCGGACCGTTGCCCGAAGCCGCGGCCTCGAACTTTTCGCCCGCAATGAGCAGTCCGATGCTTGCCACCGAACGCACTCCGACACCTGAAGTGACCTGCAGATAGTCCAGTTTCACCCGGTGCTGTTCCGTGCGCTCCATGCCTGCCAGCATAAGGATGTCATCATCGTTGATATCCTTTTTCTTGTCGGCCAACTTCAGGAACTGTTCATATATTTTGTCCAGTTTTCCGTTGTCCACATTCACACCCAGCACACCCAGGCGATGCTTCAATGCAGCCCGTCCGCTACGGGCGGTAAGCAGAATGGCATTCTGGTCAATGCCCACATCTTTCGGGTCCATGATTTCATAGCTCTGCCGGTTTTTCAACACTCCGTCCTGGTGAATGCCCGATGAATGTGCAAAGGCATTCCGTCCCACAATGGCCTTGTTGGGCTGCACCGGCATGTTCATCAGGTTCGACACCAGACGGCTTGTCGAGTATATTTTCTGTGTGTTGATTTGCGTGTCTACGTTCAAATGCCTGTGACATTTCAGTATCATGGCTATTTCTTCAAGCGATGTGTTGCCGGCGCGTTCGCCAATGCCGTTCACGGTGACTTCCACCTGCCGGGCACCGTTGATGATGCCCGCCATGGTGTTGGCCGTCGCCATGCCCAAATCGTTATGGCAATGCGTGGACAACACGGCCTTGTCTATGCCCTGCACATGTTCACGCAGGAACTTGATTTTTTCACCATACTCCTGCGGCAGGCAATAGCCCGTCGTGTCGGGAATGTTCACCACCGTGGCTCCGGCCTTGATGACCGCTTCGACCACTCTTGCCAGATATTCATTGTCCGTCCGCCCGGCATCTTCACAATAAAATTCCACATCTTCCACATAGCGTTTTGCGTATTTCACTGCAGCTACCGCACGTTCCAGTATTTCTTCCTGTGTGGAGTTGAACTTGTAGCGGATATGATAATCGGAAGTACCTATGCCGGTATGTATGCGCTTGTGCTTGGCATACTGCAGGGCCTCGGCCGCCACATCTATGTCCTTCTGCACCCCCCTTGTCAATGCACATATTACCGGCCATGTCACGGCCTTCGAAATTTCAACCACCGAATTGAAGTCGCCCGGACTCGAAATGGGGAATCCGGCTTCAATCACATCTACGCCCAACGTTTCCAGGGCGCGTGCCACCTGAATTTTTTCAACGGTGTTCAACTGACAGCCGGGCACCTGCTCTCCGTCGCGCAAAGTCGTGTCAAAAATAAACAGTCTGTCCATATTTCATTAATTGAATGTCATTAAAAAAGCCTTTCCCAACATTCAGTGAGAAAGGCTTGTTCCTTATCATTATCAACCATACCAAACTCACTTCTACCTGCGGCACAAGAGAAGAATAATGCTTAGTATGTTTATAATCATATTTCCCATAAAAAAAACGTCTGCTTGAAAGACACTGCAAAGATAGATATATTTTTCACACAAACAATAAAATTTGTAAGTTTTTATCGGTTTTTTCTTTCAATTTAATCAAATATACCATAAAAAAAACAATATCGTGACGGCGTGTAAGCATGATATACCCGCTGCGTTGCTTTCGACATGCGAAAGCCCCCTTTGTCCGGCTACGGTTCTTGCCATAAACATCGAAAGGCAAGCGTCTCCGCTTGCTGAAAAGCCAGAGACGCTTGCCTTGACAGGTCATTAGGTTCTGTTACAGGTTCACCCACTTGCCGGCAGCCTGTCCGGCCTGCACCCCGTTCACAACACCGGGTTCCTGCTTCGTCAACCATTTATGATTACCAATCTGCCGCAACCAAGGGAATGCCTTATTGGTTTCGAATGACCTTTTCCGAATGAACCGTTCCGTCGGCAAAGTGAACCATGAGCACGTACATGCCCTCTTGCAGACCGTGAAGGTCGAGGGTCGTTTCCCGGCTTTCCAGCAGTTTCTCTCCGCTCAGCCCATACAGCTCTATCCGTGCCACTTCGCGGGAAGTCTGCACGTACAACGCACCGTCCGTAGGGTTGGGATAGATGTTCAAATATTCCTCAATAATGTTGCCTTGACTTTTTATGGCATTGTCAGTTGTATGTTCGATTTGTTCATCTTTTCGAGTATAAGAATGTGTACAATCGGCACAAGGTTCAATTCGTGCCGTAAAGTTAGAACCGGCTTTGGCTTGAAAACCGGGTTTTAATATGATAGCCTCATGAGCCACGTATTCATATGTTTCTCCAGAAGGGATGACATAAAGTTCCGGCATAGGTTGGTCAAGAAACGTTACGTTTTGTCCTCCACTAATTAGTATTGTTGCTGTTTTCGGATAAGACTTTTTTGTGTCATCTGCAATTGATTCGGGAAGTGGTACTCCTGAAAAAATCATATAAGCAATCGTGTTAAATGCCTGTTGATAATGATTGTAAAGCGACAACTCGAAGTCGCACATGCTTTGCTCGTATTTTGGATAAAGTTCGAATAATGCATGTTCGGCAGATGTATATTCAAAGTTTTCATAAGGAGTCAGTTTGTTTATCGAAAAATAAGAATCTTGATATTTACCTCGATAGCCCCAATTTATGTGAAATTTACCTTCGCTGTCATATCCGTCTATTACAAAGGTGTGTCCTGCCGTTTCCGTAATGTCAAGGGCACAATACATGACCGGTCGGCCATTGTTCAAATCGTTTTTTATTTTCTGTATCCAATCACTCTCCGTGTGTGCCCACCGCCAGTCCACATGCGCTTGGCTGTTATAACCAAAATTCTGTTCTAACGCCTGACGTGCGTTCCATATTGTGGCCATCGACTGGCAACCGCCCATATAGCAATAGTTTGTTTGTGCGGCCTCTCCTACTGTTTTAATCAAACTTGCTATGGCATGGCGTTCTTTTTCGTAATTTGGACTGTAGGTATCGAGTGAGTCAGGCATGTTGCACCAATCAAAACAAGTGGCAAATCCAATTGGCTGAGCATAATACACCGGATAGGCCCAGTAACGCATGATTTGAGCCATGGCAACAGAGGTGCAACCGGCTGGACATCTGTTTGAATACTTACTATCGCACTTATTAGATGTTTCACTGACGTAATAGTTGTAAGCGTTGTAATCAATGTCATTGTTGTATTTGTTATTTGACCAATCTTGCCCCCACTTAGAGCTAAGAAGCGGAGGTACAATGACAGAAGATGTTCTGTTTAGGTCAAGTGGTATTTGCTTTTCATTAGCTTGCAGTTCTTGCCACTCGTTTCGGTAATGAAGCGTTATCGTATCATTCCGGAAACAGGCTTCGATTTGGCGTCGATACACTTCGATCAAGTCTTTCAGCCCTCCCGGGGTTTCATCAGCAAAGACGGATTGGTTGTCTTCCGACACGGTATAATGTCCCAACACCGGGAGGCAAGCTTTACTGCCCGATAGCAACACGGCTGAATTGTCTTCAAACACAACCTCATACATTAAGGTGTGTTCTAACTCGGTAAGTTGGTTTACTATTCTGATTTTATTATTCGTATTTGTACTTAGTAAACGGCTGTCCGCATTCTTTCCGATGGTAGCTAAAGCCGCTTTCTGTGCTTCTTCCAACGATACTTGTTGTATCGATGGGTAGGCAGCAGACCCTATAAATATGCTACTTATCATCAATGGTATATATGTCCATTTCATAATAATATCCTTATTGTTCATCAAAATAAATCTCTTCTGCACGTTCTACGATAATTTCGGGAAAAGACCTTTCTACAGCATAGCTGGTTAAAAATAAAATACCTTGGATGTGGCATTGCTTGGGATAATCGATATTTCTCAATAAGGAATCCAAGCCTTTTCTTTCTATTTCATCTTTGGGGAGAATATAGGTGTATATGCGTGTTCCGCCAGGTTTGTCGTAAAGGCTGAAATTGGAATCGCTGTCATAATCTAACCAGCCATATACTTTGATTCTTTCCCGCATTCCCCAGTCCTCCACATCATCGCTGCATAGATAGAAGTTCCAAAATACATCGTACACACTGTTGTAATTTTCCCAGTCAATCGGTTTGACATCTTTGGGTTTTTTAACCCTGATACATACGGCACAGGCACAAAGCAAAAAACCTGTTAAAAAGAGTATCGTTGTCTTGGTCGCTTTTTTCATTATCACCTCCTACTCTTTAAAGAGAAAATCATTTATGTTCTTCACAACAAGACAGGCATCTGTCCTTGCATTGTTGTTTAAGTCTTCTATAATTAATGCTCCTCGTACATGACACTCCTTGGGAGTAGTTATGCTTTGAAATAAAGAATCTAATTGAAGTCGTTCGGCTTCATTATCAGTCCGTACTAAAATAGGGACATCGGCGTAAGGTCGATGTAATTCTTCCTCTCCGCTATCGGTTAACCGAGGTGAACTTGGGTCACGTAGCCATGCATGTATCTTAATCGGTATTTCAAAATTCCAATCTTCCACATCGTCTGTGCACATTTTGTAATTCCAATACACATCATATACCCTGTTGTAACCGTTTGGATTTATTGGTTGCACATCATTCGGTTTATCCACCCTTAAACAGGCGTGACAAGCTGTAAAAAGGAAAAATATGAGTAAAGTAGTAATCTGTGCAGTTAAAAGACGTTTCATATGTGTTTATTTTAAGAAGTTAGAAAATAGAGTTATCTTTTATTCGTTTTCCAATGTTTCTATCCGTTTGTTCAACTCAATTACATGCAGCGTCAGTTCCTCCACCTTTTTCAGCAGCAGGGCGTTCATTTCGCTCAGGCTGATGCCGTTCTGCTCCATTTCGGCGGCGGGGGCCACTTCGGGCAGGTGGCGGTGGGTGGTGACAAACGCATCGAGTTCTTCGAGCGGCATAAGGTTATAGTCGGGCGCAAACACGTAGTCGCAGCCCTGGTTCAGACAAACCTTTACCTCATGGGCACGGATGGTGCCTATGACATCGAGCTTTACACCGGGGTTGCTTGTACCAATGCCCACATTACCATCACCTCGCACAAGAAAAGCATCTTCTGTTCCCCCTATATCCCTTAACCTGATGAAATAACTGTTCCTGGAGTTTTCGACTGTGCTGAATGTAGAGACTTCCATATTCAGTCCTCCTATCGGCTCATTACTGCCAGGGACAAATACTGAAAGTTTTGCATGAGGTGTAGCAGTACCTATTCCGAAATTGCCTGGGTTGTTAAAATAACAATCTCCATATGAGTTTAGTTGGATGTTCAGCGTATGCTTCCCTATGCCCGTTGAGGTGTACATACGCAACTGTGAATATAGCGGCTCTTGGCTTACTCCTCCGGGTTTCAAGTCTACGGAATTATACATGTAGTTCCCTTCTGGGCTTCCCATTACCAAGCTGTGTCCACCCCAATACAGATAGCTGTAGTCCCAACCAGCTACCGTTTCCGTTTTTCCTATGTACGTGCTGCCATTTACTTGCAAGGGGTAAGCCGGTGCGGTTGTCCCTATCCCCACTTTGGTGTTGGTAGGGTTGGTGTATAGTTTGCCCGTGCCTTTTACCCAGCTTTGGGCGTTCAGCGTGGTTAAAGTGCACAACATACCCAATACAAAAAACATCATACATAAAATTCTTGTTCTCATGTCACATAAGTATTGAAAACTGGAAACTATTATTATTTGTTTAAACGAAAAATCCTTTGTCAAAATTTGGTGTCGGCGAAAAAGAATGAAATATAGTTACCCGAACTCATATATTTTGACAAGTATAATAAATTGTAGTGGTCGTAGTCTACGATAAGAAAACCTCGTTCAATACGGAATTCCACATCCCTGTGTTCGCAATAATCCTGTTCTCCATACAATACATGCACTGAACATCTTGTAATGCCATTCTCGGCAACCACCTCTTTCAATTCTTTTTCGATGAAGCCTATGTCCGTGACAGGTTCTTGCTCACACGACGCAAACAGTATGGGTAGAAACACAAACAAAGCGTACACTAACAGTTTTTTCGTTTTCATTGTTTTTTCTTTTTAATGGTTATTATTTGTTTAGGATTATTTTTTCAGAATAAGTTTCTCTGCCAATTTTCAGGACAAGCATATATTGACCGGATGGATAGACAGACATGTCGATTTCTTCCACACAGCTGCTGTTTGTTTCGGTTGCAAACAGCAGTTGTCCATCTATGGCATAGAGAGCCATGAAGTCTATCGGGTCGCCAGAATGAGTGTCTACCCTCAAAATACCTGTGGTCGGATTTGGGTAAACCACCGGAGTGTGTACACCATTTTGCAGCATATTGCCGGAGTCCTGTCTTTTCATCGGCGAGGGCATGTTTTGCAAAGCGGTGCCACAATTGAAACGCATCCGGTTGATGATGGTGTTTCCGTTTTGCAAGCCTTTGGTTATCGTTTGTACCCTCGTCAAGCCGGATTTGCAATTAGGCTTTTCCTTTTATCAGCGTTTGCAATCCGCTAACAGTGTGCATGTTCTTTCAACAAACACCCGTCATCGGATTGAAAATTTTATAATAAATAGCGGACGGATTGAAAATCTGCCGCGACCAGGGAAGAAGTCTAAAAGATATTGGTAAAATAGCAAATCAACGTGTTATAAGAAGGATAATATTCCGAAAGATACAGCAGATTATAGCGATGTTCTTCAACATATAAAAAACCTCCTTTGATTTCAAAGTCAGCATCTATATGTTTAGTTCGGCCATCAACTATGCGCACTTCACATTTAGTAAGATTATACTCTTCAACAGTTTCTTTCAACTCTTTTTCTATCACTCCGATATCTGTAATCGGTTCTTTTTCGCAGGAGACGAAAAATGTCGAACATAAAAGCAAGCAGATGCCGAGAAATACTTGTTTTGTTTTCATAAAATTAATTTTATGTGGATACTTTATTTATTGAGAATTATTTTTTCAGAATAAATATTTCTCGTCAAGCCGGATTTGTAATTCGGCTTTTCCTTTTATCAGCATTTGCAATCCGCTAACAGTGTGCATGTTCTTTCAACAAACACCCGTCATCGGATTGCAATTCCTTATAATAAATAGCGGACGGATTGAAAATCACAGCTGGTCGAAAGATTTATTTTGTTTGCATTTACAACGAAAACCAAAGGATTTTTTGCAATTGGACAGCCTTTCAAACTTGATTTTCAGCAAAACAAAGGGCACAAGTGATGTGTTTTCTTAAAGAATTTAACGATTGAAAATCTTTCGACCAGCTATGATTGAAAATCCGCCGCGACCAGGGGCACTCCACCAAAGCTCTCTTGTGAATATCCGTAAAGAGCAGATGCTCCGCACAAAAACAATATGACTACGATTTTCATAACAAATGTCAATTATTGTGTTCTGTAACTTTTTTTATCAACTCTACATTCCTTTTGTCAAAGTCATATATGCATGATATGTTAAAGCAATGCTCTTTGGGTATCAATGCGGAGACAATGACATAAAGCATGTTCCTGAGTAATGACATGGGCATTACATATGAAGTAATATACCGTTCGTTGCCACGACCATAAATTTTGATTTCGGCCGCAGGAAGTTCACCACCCCCTGTCGCTGCTACATAGACAAGCAAGTTGTATTTATTGAACACTGATGGATTCAAATTGGTCTTTTTAACCACGGAGCTATACTCACCCCAAGTTTTTATCAACCAGCAAGTGTGCATTTGGGGAACATTGAGGTAGTTGCTCATTGTAGGACTGGACATTTCAACTGTGGCTTTATAGGTGTATACTTCTTTAAAATCAGCTGTGTCCAATTCACAATTCATGCAAAGTTTATATGTATCAATGTTTTGAGGGAACATGGAAATTATGCAAAAAAGCATGGTGAATGTGATTAAAAAAGTTTTTTTCATAACAATAGTTCGTTAAAAATTACCTCGTCAAGCCGGATTTGTAATCTGGCTTTTCCTTTTATCAGCATTTGCAATCCGCTAACAAAGTTACATATCTTTCAACAAACACCCGTCATCGGATTGCAATTCCTTATCATAAATTAGCGGACGGCAAATCCACAACCAAAAATCGCTTTATTGCGTAAAAGCATGACAAATGTAGAAAGTAAAACATGCTACATACAAGAAAACCGCTGAAAAAAACGCAACATTAAGAAAACAGTAAAAGCATCTAAGTAATTCATGAACAACTATTAAGCTCAAACATCTAAACATTATTTAACACTTCTCTAAAGAAAAGCCCCCTGTTCACAACCATCATCACAGTTTCTATGGTATGGAAGGCCTGACAATTAACGGCTCATTTGCCAGGATAACGCTGTTTTTATTGAATGCTTCTCAACTGAAAACTCACACAAGTTTGATTTTCTACATTCGACTTTCACTATATTTGCAAAGAAATGGTGAATATCATGCGCAACCACAAAAATATTATAGTAGGACTTTTTTTCTTGTTGGGATTGTCGGTGATGACGGGATGCTCATCGCCACAAAGTAATCCCGATGCGGAGAACCTGTACAACCTGGGGAAACAGTGGCGTGACCTACACCAACTTGATTCTGCCATCAATTATTTCTTTCAGGCGGAAGTCCTTGTCACATCAGAAACCGATTCTAAGTTGGCAACTGACATATACGCTAACATAGGAGACTTGTTACAATTGAACAAAAATTATGCTTTGGCACTTGATTATTACGAAAAGGCAGTAAATGTTTGTATGCCACACAACCCGAAATCGGCCGCTTATCTGCTGATGGACATGGGGACATGTCATAGAAGAAAAGGAGATAGTCTTGCCGTGATACTTCCCTATTATCAGAAAGCCCTGTCTGTATTTCCTAATGATACGGTTACCGGTGACATTATACAACAAATAGGGTTAAGCTATTATTTCCGCAATCATTATGACAGTGCCCGTCATTATCTGTACAAAAGCCTTGGCTATCCTTTTTGGGGATATAAAAAGGCCGTACGCCTGCTGTTCCTTGGAAACCTCTTTTATAAAACCAACCAACTGGATTCGGCAGAGTATTACCTGCTGCAATCATTGAACAGTAATCCGGAACTTCGCCAAAAAAGCGGTTGTTACATGATGTTGCATAAAATAGCGGAACAACGAGGCGATGTGTCCGCTATAGCTCATTATGCCTCTCTGCATGCCGAATATTCTGATTCCATATCTGCCATGGATGCCAAATTGGGCAGCGAACTGCACGATATCCAAACAACACGCAACGCAGAACTGCATGCGCAAAAGGTACGTCACAGCCGTTGGCTTGTACTTTCGGCCCTCTTGCTGTGTTTTGCAAGCAGTATATGCTGGTACAGCATAAAAGCCTATAAAAAACGTAAGCAGCAGGCAGAACTGGAACGCGCCCGCAGAAAAGAATTGGAAATTCATCTGGCACACGAGGCGGCCGAACAAAAGAAACTGCAACAGCAAAAAAAACATGCCATGACAGAAAACAAGGTATTGCTGCAAAAACTGGAGATGGAAATACAACAACGCAAAACCATCGACCAACTTCAGGAACAGTTGATGCATAAATTGGAGACAGAACAAACGCGTGAACTGGAAAAGCGCAGGCAAGCCTACATGGCCCATCTACAGAAAGCCTGCCGGGAAGCCGAACGCTATCCGGCTTTAAGTTCACTCTACAAAAAAACTCTGTTTTCCGCCTATGACCGTACAATGCAGTGGAACGATACGGAACGTTTCCTGGCACTGATAAATGCAGACTTCAACCGCTTTGCCGAAAAAATAGAAACACACTACCAGCAACGCCGTTCTTCAAACCATGTCACTGCCCGGCTGTGCAGCCTATGCCTGCTGAATGTACCCGAAGAACATATTGCCGTACTAATGAAATATACGCCATCGGTTTGCCGTCAAAGCATGTGCAGGCTGTATGAACGGTTCAATGCCACCAACAGGGAAGAGCTACAGCTATGCCTTTTCCGCATATTGACAGAGGAATGAACAAATTTATATCCAAAGGTTTCCGCTTTGACAACAGTATTCTTCCAGTCAAGCCGAATTTGTAAGCAGAGGTGAACAATAATGATTGACTAGTCTGAACTTTCTTGTAACCGATTTGGGCTTAAATAGGCTTGCGCCCCTTCGGGGCTTGAGCGGAATCCTTCGCCCTCATATTCCCTCTAAATCAGAAGTTATACTCCCTCCCCCCTTCGGGGTACTCCCTCTAAATTAGAGGGAGAATTGTATGCAAGGCTTTCTGTATCAACAAAAATCAACACTCCGCCGAAGGCGTCCGATTCAACACTCTCCCTCTGGTTTAGAGGGAGTACCCGAAGGGGGAGGGAGTACGTTCATTAATGTTTAGTGTTTAACTGTCACTCGTCAACTATCAACTCATCACTCTCTCAAAACAACTGACATTATGACCGCTCAAGCCTACCACAAGCCTTGCAGGAGGCTGTCAAAAGATACTATAGAAAGTTGTCCCATCTTCTATAGTATGTTGCTCCATCTTCTATAGTATGTTGACCAACTTTCTATAGAAGATTTTTCCGCTAACTACAGGTGGGTTCTATGAATTGCTTTTCCGGCCGATTTTTGCTTTTTCATTGCAATTGAAAAGCGGGCCATGCGATTGAGAATGGAAACAGAAAAGATGCCGCATGAAAACAAAAAGCACGACAATCCATTTCCTGGCAAGGTGCATTAGAATGGGTAAAACACAAGGAACTGATAATGAAACTAATGAAGCGTATTCTGTACGTGACCGAAGCCGAATGTTGAAAGCAACGCTGCAGATGGCCCATTATGATACACCGTCTGGCACTTTATTGCTTGCCCATGCTGATGCACCTTGCCGAAAAAGCCTTTCCACAGCTGGCATGGAAGAGGTGTACCTACATTAAACATTCACTATCAATACATTAAAGCAAACAAAATGAATTATAAAAAAATATGTATCTTTGCGCCGTTTAATCAACCATTTTTTAATAAAAACATACATTATGAACCTATTAAGCAAAACGCTGGGACAATACGATGCTCCCCAAAAGGCCAAGGAACTGGGAGTTTATCCGTATTTCCGCCCGATAGAATCTGATCAGGACACCGTAGTCAAAATAGGAGGGAAACCGGTTCTCATGTTCGGTTCCAACAGTTATTTAGGACTTACCAACCACCCGAGACTGAAAGAAGGCGCCATCAAAGCGATAGAAAAATATGGAACCGGTTGTGCCGGTTCACGATTCCTGAACGGTACGCTGGACATTCACATCGAACTGGAAGAAAAGCTGGCACGGTTGGTAGGCAAGGAAGAGGCCCTGGTCTATGCCACCGGATTTACGGCCAACTCAGGCGTGGTGCCGTGCCTTGCCGGACGTGAAGACTACCTGATTTTCGATGAACTGGACCATGCTTCCATCATCGAAGGGAAACGGCTTTCTTTTGCCAAACAGCTCAAATTCAAACACAACGACATGGATTCGCTGGAAAAAATGCTGAAACGCTGCGAGCCCGACCGCATCAAAGTCATCGTGGTCGATGGTGTGTTCAGCATGGAAGGCGACATTGCCCGCCTGCCCGAAATCGTCGAATTGTCAAAAAAATACAACGCTTCCATCATGGTCGACGAAGCCCACTCACTGGGTGTGTTCGGCAAGAAGGGTGCCGGCGTGTGCGAACATTTCGGACTGACCCAAGACGTGGATGTGATTATGGGAACCTTCAGCAAGTCGCTCGGAACCATCGGAGGTTTCGTTGCCGCCAACAAGGAAATCATCAATTTCCTGAAACACAATTCACGGACGCTCATATTCAGTGCCTCCATCACTCCGGCCTCGACGGGTTGTGTGCTGGCCGCCCTCGATGTCATGGCCGAAGAGACATGGCGTCAGGAAAACCTGTGGGCCAACACCCGACGGGCCAAAGAAGGCTTCCTGAAAGCCGGATTTGAAATCGGTCCGACCGAAAGCCCCATCATCCCGCTATACGTGCGAGACAACTTCAAGACGTTCAAACTGACCCGCATGTTGATGGACGACGGCGTATTCGTCAACCCCGTAGTGGCACCCGCAGTGCCTTCCGAAGACACACTGATACGCTATTCGCTCATGGCCACACACACGTTCGAACAAATCGATGAATCCATCGAAAAGATAACCAAGGCCGCCAAGGCTTTAGGCATCATTGCCTAAGCTAACATACATGCCGCTGGACCGTTGGTTCGGTTCAGCGGTACAAAACTTCAACCTCTTTGTGAAAAAAAGGAACTTATGATCACATTATCCGACTTAGCCATTCAATTCGGGAAACGGGTGCTGTTTTCTGATGTGAATATGAAATTTACGGCAGGCAACTGCTATGGTATCATCGGCGCAAACGGTGCCGGCAAATCAACGCTCATCCGCATGCTCAGCGGCGAACTGGACCCGACTCACGGAAGTGTACAGATAGGTCCGGGCGAACGTCTATCGGTCTTGAAACAGGACCACTTCCAGTTCGACGAACTCACTGTCATCGACACGGTCATGATGGGTTACGAAGAATTGTGGAAAATCAAGGAAGAGAAAGACGCCATTTACATGAAAGAGGACTTTTCGGATGCCGATGGTTTGCGTGCCTCCGAATTGGAAGAAAAATTCGCCGAAATGAACGGCTGGAACGCCGAAAGCGATGCAGCCTCCCTCTTGAGCGGACTCGGGATAAAAGAAGAGAAGCATTACCTGCTCATGAAAGAACTGAGCGGAAAGGAAAAAGTGAAGGTCCTGCTTGGACGTGCCCTTTTCGGCAACCCCGACAACCTGCTTCTTGACGAACCGACCAACGACCTGGACATGGAAACCGTCATGTGGCTTGAAAACTATCTGGCCAACTATGAAAACACCGTGCTTGTCGTAAGTCACGACCGTCACTTCCTCGATGCCGTAAGCACCTACACCCTGGACATCGACTACGGAAAAATAAAATTATTTGCAGGCAACTACACATTCTGGTATGAATCGAGCCAGCTCGCGCTCCGCCAACAACAGATGCAGAACAAGAAGGCAGAGGAAAAACGCAAGGAACTGGAAGAATTTATCCGCCGCTTCAGTGCCAATGTAGCCAAATCGAAACAGGCTACCAGCCGGAGAAAAATGCTGGAAAAACTGAATATAGACGAAATACAACCATCCACACGACGCTATCCGGGCATTATCTTTACCCCCGAAAGAGAACCGGGCAACATGGTGCTGGAAATATCAGGATTCAGCAAAACGGCCGACGATGGCACCGTATTGTTCAACGATGTGAACTTCAACGTGGAGAAAAACGACAAGATAGCATTCGTTTCGCGCGATCCACGTGCCATGACCGCATTTTTTGAAATAATCAACGGCAATGACAACAATTTCAAAGGAACTTACAAATGGGGACAAACCATAACCAAAGCCTATTTGCCGCTGGACAATTCAAGCTTTTTCGACAACGAACTCAATTTGCTCGAATGGCTGTCACAATACACCGATGACACGCTCGAATCGAACTTGCGCAGCTATCTCGGCAAAATGCTGTTCTCGGGCGAAGAAGTCTACAAAAAAGCGAACGTGCTCTCTGGAGGTGAAAAAATGCGTTGTATGATTTCACGCATGATGCTGGAAAATGCCAATCTCATGATACTCGACTCACCTACTAATCACCTGGACCTGGAGTCGATACAGGCATTCAACAACACGCTGGTCAATTTCAAGGGTAACATTCTCATGTCATCGCACGACCGTGAATTCATTCACAGTGTATGCAACCGTATCATAGAACTGACACCCAACGGCATTATAGACAAACAAATGGACTTCGATGACTACCTGACATCCGACGACATAAAAGCCATTCAAGACAGGATGTACAACAAATAAACATAATGCAAGGAGGGCCGGCCCAAAATCATTAAGGACCGGCCCTCTTTTTATGTCGTTATCCTTCTTCTAACGACACATATAAACAAACAATATATTACCTCTTATTTACTCTATCCTTCCGACTTTTCTTCACACATTACAATCCCACGCATTTTATCCTTTTTTATAAAGGAAAAATTCTTACTGTAAAGTTTTTTGTGTAAGTTTGTCCCACAAAACAGTTGAACTATAAAAAACAACATTCAACCCCATGAAAGAAAATTTATTTAATCTCACATCAGAACAACTTAAAGAAATCGCAGTGGCACTGCAAGAAAAAGTAAATGCCGGTTTGAAAAAAGATGGTGAAGAGTTGGCTTGCATTCCAACCTATATCTGTCCGAAAACAGACAAAGTAGAAGGGAAAGCACTCGTACTTGACCTCGGAGGAACCAACTATCGTGCTGCCGTAATCAACTTAAACGATGGTAAAGCCGATCTTCATCCGGACAATGGCTGGAAAAAAGATCTCTGCGTCATGAAAACTCCGGGATTCACACAAGAACAGCTTTTCAAGGAACAAGCCGACCTGATTGAGGAAATCTGCGACAAACCCATGCCTATCGGCTATTGCTTCTCATATCCCGCCGCATCACAACCCGATGGCGATGCCACACTCATCCGCTGGACTAAAGGTGTTTCTATCCAGGAAATGGTAGGACAACCTGTAGGTGCTCCGCTTATGAACTACCTGAACGGATTGAACCGCACACGCTATACCGGTGTAAAAGTAATCAATGACACAGTGGCAAGCCTTTTCGCCGGATTGACAAAACCAGGATATGATGCTTACATCGGACTTATTGTAGGTACCGGCACTAACATGGCTGCTTTCCTGCCCGCCGATAAAATCGAAAAAATTAACGATACATACACCGCAGGAGGATTGCTTCCCGTTAACTTCGAATCTGGAAACTTCGTTCCACCCTACCTCACTGCGGTTGATGGAATCGTAGACACCCGCTCGATAAACCCCGGTTGCCAACGCTTTGAAAAAGCTGTTTCCGGTATGTATCTTGGAGAAATACTAAAAGCCGCATTCCCCGAATCTAAGTTTGAAGAGCCGTTCGATGCCCGCAAACTCACCGGCATGCTGAGCTATCCAGATGTCTACAAACCTGAATATGTCAACGCTGCACGCCAAATCTACAAACGTTCGGCACAATTGGTAGCAGCATCTTTGGCAGGACTCATTTCCACCCTCAAATCCTATGATGAGACAATAAAGACGGTATGCCTCACTGCAGAAGGAAGCCTCTTCTGGAGCGAAGACAAAAACGGAAAAAAATATCACGAAATGGTGCTTGACAGTCTCTACAGTATTCTTGCCGACTTAGGACACAGTAACATTAAAGTAGACATCATTCAAATGGAAAATGCAAACCTGATAGGTTCGGCAATAGCAGCCTTATCATAAAGGTTTCATTTCACACAATATGCAGAGGATGTGCTGGTAAACAGCACATCCTCTTTTTTTCATTCAAAAGAAACCTGTCATAGGTGACAAGTCCAACTCAGTAGTCTTTGACAACAGCAAGCTGAAACGCCTTGTCCCGGGCTTCTGCGCCACCATCCGCTTCGAACGGGGAGTAAAGGAAACCGTAGACTACATACTCCGGCATCCCGAGTGCCAGAGTGAAGACCCGGCATTCGATGCCTGGTGCGACCTCGTCATTTCAAGGCTGGAAAAAGCGAAAGAAGAAATCAGGCGCGCGGAATCCGCCCGATGAGAGCCGCCACCCTGCTGGCGCAGGAGGGCCGGAAAGAAGGGAAAAGGAGAAGGGAAGCACTTCCTGCCCTTTCCCTTTCTCCTTCCGTTGTGGAGGTGTGGCGGCAGCGGAGCGGAGCCGGAGGCAGAGGGGAGGGCAAAAAAAATCCCTCCGCACAGCATCCTGTACGGAGGGAACACCAAAGACGGCGGCGACCTACTCTCCCACTTGCGCAGTACCATCGGCGCGGCAGGGCTTAACTTCTCTGTTCGGAATGGGAAG
>CASEAJ010000033.1 GCA_949285425.1 uncultured Porphyromonadaceae bacterium | reverse complement strand
TGCTCATTGTTCAATTCCACTCCTTCAATTTCTGATGATGCAATGATGTCATGAGAGATGGATTCAACTACGGCAGACATCTTGTCGTTAAAACCGATGACACTAAGGCGTCCCATCAGATAACCGACAGCTTTGTTTACCTTGTTCAGTTTCTCACCGACAAGTTCCTTGTTCCACGAAAAGGAAGACCATTCCTTATGTTCATGTATATACATAGGCATCACTGTTTTCTGCAAATATACGGTTTTGCGGACAATAAGCCGCAAATTTTGCGGTTAATTATCCTCATGAAACAGTAAAATCTATATTCACCAACATTTTAGACATAGTTTATAACAAACTTCTATACACGACAAGGAAATATGCGACTGATGTATGTCTTCATCTGTGCCTTAATTTTGTGAACCTTGAATAATTGGAATTCACTACATGTTAATATACATCACTGGATTTTGTCTGTTACGTACGATTTTTGATATGTCTTGATTCAGATAAGGAGAATCGACAATTTGTTCTCCTTCAAACTCCCATCTTCCTTTGTACTTCTCACTTTGGGTAGGAAACCAATGATGCGGCTTGAAAACTCCAACGATATAACCACAGCAAATAGCAAAAACCAAATCTGCTTTCTTGGCTCGTAAACCATTTAATCTCCAATATTTGCGGGTGCATTCATATAAATTCGGACGTTCACAACCCAAATATGTTCTGCTTACATTGAAACAGATAATCCGTTCATTCTTTAAGTTCACAAAATCGCCATAATCTCTGAAAGGTTCAATCATAATCTCAACTATGTTTTGCCGTTATCCTACATGCCGAACGAGGAGAAACAAAAAATCCCGATTTCGTTTGGAAACCGGGATTTTTACACTTTTGCTTTTCTGTGGTGCCACCAGGAATCGAACCGGGGACACAAGGATTTTCAGTCCTTTGCTCTACCAACTGAGCTATGGCACCGTTGTTTTTCGTTTGCGGTTGCAAAGATAGTACAATTTTTGATACCACCAAAACTTTTGTAAAAAAAACGGCAAAAAACTTTATCGGTTCAATGCGTTTTATGCCTTTTACCGTTATCTGTCAAGCATTTCAGCGGACTCACAGCACATCATCAAAACATTCCATTGTCCGCCGGAACGACGGTGAGGGGCACTGCAAAATCTATATTCTCCGCTGCAGTCGGTTGCCTCTGCATAGCAAGTCGCCAATCCGACAGCATAGTTTCATCGGCTGACCTGTGTAAGCCATGCGGCTGACCTGTGTCAGAAACATGGCTCACACAGGTCAGCAACACAGCCGACACAGGTCAGCAGACAACCTCATGCTTGTATCCGAACGACTTTATGCCGGCAGACACACTAAAACTCTGCAGAAAAAAATTGCAGGTTAAGCCTGTGCCGATACAGCATTTAGCGTAATTTGTTTACCTTTGCAGAGTTATTGACAGACAAAGAACAGAAATCCGCATAAATTCTTCATTAAAGATTATGGAATACAATTTTAAAGATATCGAACAAAAGTGGCAACGCTATTGGAAAGACCACGGTTCATACAAAACGGACATTTGCCCCGACCGCAAGAAATTTTACGTTCTGGACATGTTCCCCTACCCTTCGGGAGCGGGACTGCACGTGGGACATCCGCTCGGCTACATTGCCTCTGACATCTACAGCCGCTACAAACGGCTGAAAGGATTCAACGTGCTGCACCCCATGGGCTACGATGCCTACGGATTGCCGGCCGAACAATATGCCATACAGACCGGACAGCATCCCGCCATTACCACCGACAAGAACATCAAGCGGTACAGGGAACAGCTGGACAAAATAGGATTTTCATTTGACTGGAGCCGCGAGGTACGTACCAGCGACCCCCGATACTACAAATGGACCCAATGGGCGTTCATTCAAATGTTCAACTCGTACTATTGCTACGACCGGCAACAGGCACGCCCCATTGCCGAACTGGTGGACCGCTTCAACACACAAGGTTGCTGCGGACTGAATGCAGCCTGCTCGGAAGAGCTGTCGTTCAGCGCAGAAGAATGGAAGGCGAAAACCGACAAGGAGCAACAGGAAGTATTGATGAATTACCGCATAGCCTATCTGGCCGACACCATGGTAAACTGGTGCCCGCAACTGGGAACGGTGCTGGCCAACGATGAGGTCATTAACGGCCTGTCCGAACGCGGAGGATTCCCGGTGGAACAGCGCAAGATGCGCCAATGGTGCCTGCGTGTGTCGGCCTATGCTCAACGGTTGCTGGATGGGCTTGACAAGATAGACTGGAGCGACTCACTGAAAGAAACGCAGCGAAACTGGATTGGCCGGAGCGAAGGAGCCGAAATGAAATTCCGCATTAAAGGCTCGGAACTGGAAATGAACATTTTCACGACACGTGCCGACACCGTGTTCGGAGTCACCTTCATGGTGCTGGCTCCCGAAAGCGAATATGTGGAACTGCTGACAACTCCAGAACAGCGGGAAGCCGTAGCCGACTACCTGGAAGCTACCAAAAAGCGCACTGAACGCGAACGTCAGGCCGACAAGAAAGTGAGCGGTGTGTTTTCGGGTTCATACGCCATCAACCCCTTGAGCGGCGAAGAAATCCCTGTATGGATAAGCGATTACGTTCTGGCCGGATATGGCACCGGTGCCATCATGGCCGTACCGGCACACGACAGCCGTGACTATGCTTTCGCCAAACACTTCAACCTGCCTGTCATCCCGCTGATTGAGGGATGCGACGTAAGCGAAGAAAGTTTCGACGCCAAAGAGGGCATCATGATGAATTCCGGATTCCTGAACGGATTGACCGTGCCCGAAGCTATCAAGAAAGCCAAAGAATACATCAAGGAACAGGGCATTGGACAGGTGAAGGTGAATTACCGTCTGCGCGATGCCATTTTCAGCCGCCAACGCTATTGGGGCGAACCGTTCCCCGTATATTACAAAGATGGAATGCCCTACATGATACCCGAATCATGCCTGCCCATAGAATTGCCGGAAGTAACGAAATTCCTGCCTACGGCAACCGGAGAGCCTCCGTTGGGCAACGCAACCCGGTGGGCCTGGAATGAAAAGGAACAGAAAATTGCCGACACGAAGGAAATAGACCACATCAACATATTCCCGCTTGAACTGAACACCATGCCGGGATTTGCCGGTTCATCGGCCTACTACATCCGCTACATGGACCCGCACAACGACCAGGCCCTGGTGGACAAACAAGCCGATGAATATTGGCGCAACGTCGACCTGTACATCGGCGGAACGGAACATGCCACGGGACACTTGATTTACAGCCGTTTCTGGAACAAATTCCTGTTCGACCTCGGCATTGTGTGCGAGGATGAACCGTTCAAGAAGCTGATTAACCAAGGTATGATACAGGGACGGAGCAACTTCGTGTACCGCATCAACAACACGAACACGTTCGTGTCGCTCAATCTGAAGGACCAGTATGAAACGACTCCGTTGCACGTGGATGTCAACATTGTAACCAACGACCTGCTGGATGTGGAAAAGTTCAAGGCATGGCGGCCCGAATTCGCCCAGGCGGAATTCATTCTGGAAGACGGAAAGTACGTATGCGGCTGGGCTGTGGAAAAAATGTCCAAATCGATGTTCAACGTAGTGAACCCCGATGACATTGTCGACAATTACGGTGCCGACACCTTGAGGCTATACGAAATGTTCCTCGGCCCGCTGGAACAGTCGAAACCGTGGGACACCAACGGCATAGATGGGGTACACCGCTTTTTGAAACGGTTGTGGGGATTGTTCTACGACCGAGACGGACAACTTCTCGTCAACGATGAACCCGCTACGGCCGAAGAACTGAAGTCGCTTCACAAGACCATCAAGAAAGTTGGTTTCGACATCGAACACTTCTCGTTCAACACATCAGTCTCCGCATTCATGATTTGCATCAACGAACTGTCGGCACTGAAATGCAGCAAAAGGGCCATTTTGGAACCGTTCGTCATTCTGCTGGCTCCATTTGCGCCACACATTGCCGAAGAATTGTATCACGTGTTAGGGAACCAGACTTCCGTACTGGATGCAGCTTTCCCCGAATGCAACGAACAATATCTGGTTGAGGCCAACAAGAAATATCCCATTTCGTTCAACGGCAAAGTACGCTTCAATTTAGAACTGCCAGCCGACATGGACAAAGCCGGGATAGAAGCTGCTGCCCTGGCCAACGAACAAACACAAAAACTGTTGGACGGAAAAGCGGTGAAGAAAATCATTGTCGTTCCCGGCAAGATAGTCAACATCGTCTTTTAAACATAACGGAGTCATGAAACCAACACATTATTTGCAAAACTTCTACTGGAAAGATTATCTGAACATCACCCTCGGACTGATTATCTACTCCATTGGGCTGATCGGATTTATCAAGCCGGTGGAAGTTGTAACCGGAGGACTTGCCGGTATCAGTTTGTTGATTGAATATGGAAGCCACGGGACCATTCCCCTGCAATATCCCTATTTTTTCATCAACGTCGCACTGTTGGGGGTCGCCCTGAAGGTGTTGGGCTATAAGTTTCTGGCCAAGACGATATACGGAGTTGTTATGCTGACATTGCTTTTGTCTGTCATGCCCAAAATCATCACCCAGCCGATTGTTGCCAACGAGCCTCTCATGTCGGCCATTATCGGAGGAATGATGTGCGGTGCAGGCATAGGTTTTGTGTTCAACGCCAACGGAAGTACGGGAGGTACCGACATCATTGTCGCCATTATCAACAAATACAAGAACATTGCATTCGGACGGGGAATGATGCTTTGCGACTTTACCATCATATGCTGTTCATACATTGTTTTTCAAGACTTCATCAAAATCGTGCACGGTCTTATCGTAATGGGAGTGATGACCTACACCATTGACCTGGTGATAAACGGGTTCCGTCAATCAGTGCAGTTTCTCATCTTTTCTAAAAAATATGAGGTTATTGCCGATGCGATAAACCACGAACTGAAAAGGGGCTGCACCGTGCTCGATGGCACAGGCTGGTATTCGAAAGAACCGGTCAAAGTCATCGTCCTGCTGGCACGGCGTGCAGAAGCGGCCGGTATTTTCCGCATGATAAAGTCCATTGATGAAAATGCGTTTATCTCACAAAGCGTAGTCAGAGGTGTTTGGGGACAAGGATTCGACCCGATAAAGAACGGGAAATGATGCTTGGAGACACAGCGACATAGTTCTAAATCAAACCGGGCAAACCTGCATGCAGGTTTGCCCGGTTTGATTTTTACCCGAAAACTCATGCAATGCCTGAATCAGCCGGCATTCATGAGTTCAATTTTCCACAACCTTTATATCACGCACCATCAACTGAATACTCGTACTTCCGGCAAAAGTATTTTCTTCCAGCGTATAGCAGATATCCAAAGGCGTCAAAGACTTCAGATGTTCATTATATTCGTGCATACCAAAAGCAATGCCGTTCATCACATTCTCCGAACTGGAATCAATCAGTTCCATCTTCAAATGCTCCTGTTCCTTCCCTACCAGGCGGCTCGTGCCATAGTCAAACACCTTCTTCGACACAAACAAAGGCTTCATGTTTCCCGGCCCAAACGGTCCGAACTGCTTCAGTACACGGAAAAACTTTGGTGTAATGTCCTTGAATTGCAAAACGGCATCAATATCTATTTGCGGAGAGGTCTGTTCTTCCAGAATATTCTCCATTACATACTTTTCAAAGCGTTCTGTAAATTCGGGAATATTTTCTTCACGTATGGACAGTCCCGCAGCATAGCGGTGACCTCCAAAATTTTCCAACAAATCACGACACGAATCTATCGCCTTGTACAAGTCAAAGCCCTGTACCGAACGGGCCGAGCCCGACACGATGCCGTTGGATTTGGTCAAAACAATAGAAGGACGATAAAATTCTTCCGACAACCGGGAGGCCACAATTCCAATCACCCCCTTGTGCCAACCGGGATTATAGACCACAATCGACTTTTTACGGTTCAAAGAGCCATCGGCCGTTATCTGAGCAATCGCCTCATCTGTTATGTTCTTGTCCAGACCTTTCCGATGATTGTTATATTCGTTTATCGTCTCGCTTTTCTTTTTGGCAAACCGATTGTCCCGCGAAACCAGCAACTGAACTGCTTCCGAAGCCAGCTTCATTCTACCCGATGCATTAATGCGGGGACCTATTTTAAAGACAATATCACTTATCGTAATCTCCTTGTCACTTAAACCACACACATCGATAATGCCCTTTATGCCCACACTTGGTGCTGAGTTCAACTGCTTCAGACCATAATAAGCAAGCACCCGGTTCTCACCGGTTATCGGTACGATGTCAGAAGCTATGCTCAATGCAACCAGATCAAGCAATGGAATCAGTTCCGAAAAATCGACATTGTTAACCAAGGAAAGGGCCTGCAGTAATTTGAAACCGACTCCACAACCCGACAAGTGCTTGTACGGATAACGGCAATCTTCCCGCTTCGGGTCAAGCACTGCCACGGCCGGAGGAAGTACAACATCGGGCGTGTGATGGTCGCAGATAATGAAATCAACCCCAAGGCTGTTGGCATACTTCACCTTTTCGACTGCCTTAATGCCACAATCCAAAGCCACGACCAAGGTGAAGTGATTTTCTGCTGCGTAGTTTATACCCCGAATGGATATGCCATAACCCTCCGTATAACGGTCGGGAATATAAAACTCCACATTACTTACAAACTGTTTCAAGAACTTATAAACCAGCGAGACAGAAGTGGTGCCATCCACATCGTAGTCACCATAAACCAATATCTTCTCATTGCGCCGCATGGCAACAGTCAGTCGGTTGACCGCCTTATCCATATCAGCCATCAAAAACGGGTCATGCAAATCTGACAAATCCGGGCGAAAAAAGCGCCGGGCATCATCATAGGTCAAAATGTTCCGCTCTACCAATAGCTTGGCCAATATGGGACTTATACTCAAATCTTCTGCTAATTGCTGCTGTATCTTTTTCTGTTCTTCATTTAATTGTTGATATACCCATCTATTTATCATTATTGAAAACTTTTTTCCATGCAATACACAACCGACGCTCCCCTCCGCTCACCACACACTCTTTTGTCACACAACTCTTTACCCTACTCCAAATTTTATTCGCATCGGTCTTTTACGTACTCGGTAAAATTACAAAAAAATATGCAATCTGTACTTAGCAATAACACGTTTAAACGATATTTCACCTTTCCGTCATTCCCGGCCGCTTGTCCATACAGCGATTACTTCCTGTTCAGCAACGACTTATCCAACCAAGGAGCTTGCTGTTTTTGAAGAAAGCAATAAACAAGGGTAGTCATCGACACACCTATCAAAGAACCGGCCCACACATCGGATGCAAAGTGTTGGGACAGATAAATGCGCGAATAGCCTACCAGGACGGCCAAAAGCAAATAAAGAAAATGCAACTCCTTCCGCCGGGTCAGGAAAGCCAAAGCCAGAAACAAGGCAAACGCTGAAGTCGTATGACCCGAAGGGAAACTGTGGGAAGAATGAAGCCGTACTCCCTCCACCACCTGCAACTGCACATCCGGACAACATTCCGCAAAAAAACGCTTGGGACGCGGCATGTCAAAAATGCGTTTGAATACCTGTGACGTGAGCCCGGCCACAACTTGGGCCGAAAGCACCAACAAAGCTGCCCGATAACGGTAAAACAGTAATCCGGCCACAACCACAAAGGGCACCCACTCTCCTACCAAAGTATAGTATTTGAAAAACACATCTGCCCAATCCGTATGCAACGAATTGAGCCACAAATGCAACTCGGCTTTTTCATTGCATACAATCATTCCTCCAAACACAAGCAGAAAAACAACATAAGGCACCCAAAAGGCCCAGAATTTTTTTAACTCTTTCATTCTATTCATTATTTACTTATTACTTCTACATCCGGCAAACCGCCCAACTGCACACTCCCAACCTACGGCATCACACTTTTGTTGCCCGCAATATTTCTCTTTTTCCCGGAGGTCCCGGCAAACGTTCGACCTGGAAACCAGCTGCCTGCAAAGCACGGCGCACAACTCCTTTTGCACAGTAAGTTGTAAGTACAGCACCTTGAGCCGCATGCTGGAAAATATATTCAAAACGTTCCGGTGTCCACATTTCCGGCTGTTTGTCGGGAGAAAAGGCATCAAAGTAGATCAAATCATACACTCCTGAAAGTTCCACTTTCGTGAAGTCTGCCTGCAACTTTTCCAATTCAAACCAAGATGTAACGGGCACTCTACAATTCCAGTCCACCGAGTGCAATTGATCGAAAAGTTCTTTTTTTGACAGGTCCAACAACCGGGAATAATTCAAATTTTCAATCCGGTCCTTCTCAAGCGGGTAAAGTTCCAATGCGGTATAAACGGTTTTCTTTTGATCTTTCTCCGCCTGCAGCAAGGTGAGAAAGGCATTCAAACCGGTTCCAAAACCAATTTCCAGCACATGAGGCCCTGACTTGTGACAATGTTTCCAGCCGGAGTCTATGAAAATATGCTCAGACTCCTGTATGGCACCATGCTCCGAATGGTAACACTCTCCGACACGGACAGAAAACAAGGTATGCGAACCATCTTCCGTCATTTTTAGCTGAACGTCATTCATATCCATTTTTTCCTTCATGCAAAGATAATACTTTTGAAAGCAACAACACTTCTCCTCACTGGCAAAGAGACAAAAAAAGCGACCATCAATCATGCGATGATGGTCGCCCGGACATAGCCAAACGGCTACATACCATGTTGTTTTTTAATAATTCTGCTTCTGTTCTTCAAAATATGCTTGTGGATGAGCACATGCAGGACAAGCTTTCGGAGCTTCCTTGCCTACATGAACATAACCGCAGTTGCGGCACTGCCAACGGATTTCCTCATCGCGTTTGAAAGTAGTTCCGTTTTCCAGACGTTCCAGCAAACGGCGATAACGTTTTTCATGTTCCTCTTCCACCGTTGCTATCTTGCGGAATGTAATGGCTACAGCTTCAAAGCCTTCGGCTTCTGCCACATCGGCAAAATGAGGATAATCCAAAGACCATTCTTCATGTTCACCCATAGCTGCCGCCAAAAGGTTTTCAGCTGTCGTTCCGATAACCCCGGCCGGGAATGATGCCGTAATCTCCACCTTACCGCCTTCCAGGTATTTGAAGAACTTCTTTGCGTGTTCTTTTTCCTGTTCAGCCGTTTCCATAAAAATGGCTGCAATTTGTTCATACCCTTCTTTCTTGGCCACACTCGAAAAATAAGTGTAACGCATACGAGCCTGACTCTCCCCTGCAAAAGACTGCATGAGGTTCTTTTCTGTTTGTGTTCCCTTTAAACTTTTCATTTTGTAAAATTGGTTGGTTTGTTTATTTAATCGTATCTAATCTTGTAATCATTACAATTCTTGTGCAAATATAGAAAATTCCGTTTAATTGATACACCATATAAACAAATCATCACAAAAAAAAGTTCAAAACACAGACCAAATAATCCCCGAATATTATTTCTGCAAACAAAATCTTCCCTGCCAGGTATCCCTTTCAGAAAGTCTTTTCTTCAATTTTTCCAAAAACTCATAGTTTTTCAGTTTCCAGTCAGGAGCAATCAGCAACTCGGCAGGCGATTGGGAGAGGAACCGTTCAACCGCAATGTCAGGATGGAGACGTTCCAAAAAATCAATTGCCAAATCAATATATTCATCGACCCGATACAAATGAAACCATTCGGGATGCTGTTCATACTGCCGGGCCATTGCCGTACCCCTTATCAGTTGAAGCTGATGCAGTTTCAAGGCCGTCAAAGGCAGTCGGGAAAGTGCATCGGCATGCGACAAAATCAGTTCACGGCTTTCATGAGGCAAGCCCAATATCAAATGAGCCCCGACCCGAATACCTCGTGCTGCAGTTTCACGTATCGCATTTACACTGCAGGCATAGTCATGTCCACGATTGATAAAACGCAACGTGGAATCGCAGGTCGACTCCACCCCATACTCTATCATGACATAATACTTCTGAGACAAGCATGCGAAATAATCCAACAATTCATCACTCACACAATCCGGACGGGTTCCGACTACAAGCCCCACAATCAACGGGTGGGACAATGCCTCTTCATACCGCCGCTTCAACGTGTCTATATCCGCATAAGTATTTGTATAGGATTGGAAATAGGCCAGATAGTGCTGGTTCTGATACTTATAGCGAAAAAAATCAATCCCCTCTTCCACTTGCTGCAGAACACTTTTGAGCGGCTGACAATAATCCGGACTAAAGGTACGGTTGTTGCAATACGTACAGCCTCCCACCCCCTTACTTCCATCCCGATTGGGACAAGTAAAGCCAGCATTGATTGAGATTTTCTGAATCCTTTCGGAAAACTCTTCCTTCAGAACCACATTGTAATTTCTATACCGCTCCATTACAAATAAAAAAAAGACGCAAATTGTACAAAGCATGCGAAATGATGGAACTGAAATGTTTCCCGCTCACATCCTCCGCCGTTTCTGTACAATTCGCGTCAGCTTTAATCTTTTCAGTCTATGATATCAAATCCGGTGTAAGGAACCAATGCTTTAGGAATGCGTATGCCTTCCGGAGTCTGATTGTTTTCAAGCAAGGCAGCCACGATACGCGGCAAAGCCAAGGCACTACCGTTCAACGTATGACACAACTGTATCTTCTTGTCGGCACTTCTATAACGACATTTCAAACGGTTTGCCTGATAAGATTCGAAGTTTGACACGGAGCTCACTTCCAACCAACGTTTCTGGGCGGCCGAGAACACTTCAAAATCGAACGTCAAAGCCGATGTAAAACTCATGTCACCTCCACACAAACGCAAGATACGCCACGGCAACTCCAGCTTGTCGACCAACGTCTGAACATAATCAACCATTTCCTGCAGCGATTCATAAGAATGTTCCGGCTTGTCTATGCGTACGATTTCCACTTTGTCAAACTGATGCAGACGATTCAATCCCCGAACATCTTTGCCGTAAGAACCTGCTTCACGACGGAAGCATGCCGAATATGCCGTATTCTTTACCGGCAGTTCGCTTTCATTCAAAATCACATCGCGATAAATGTTGGTAACCGGAACTTCAGCTGTAGGAATAAGGTACAAATCATCTTCGTTGCAATGATACATCTGACCTTCCTTGTCAGGAAGCTGTCCGGTGCCGTAACCCGAAGCGGCATTCACCACATAAGGCGGCTGAATTTCCAAATAACCTGCTTCGCGCGCATTGTCCAAAAAGAAGCTGATCAATGCACGTTGCAAACGGGCTCCTTTACCTTTGTATACCGGGAAACCGGCTCCCGTTATCTTCACTCCAAGTTCAAAGTCAATGAGGTCGTACTTCTTGGCCAGTTCCCAATGAGGAAGCGCATCCGCCGGAAGTTCCGGAATGCAACCACCCATTTTTTCCACCACATTGTCTTCTGCATGCTTACCTTCGGGCACGCTTTCATGCGGCAGATTAGGGATGAGCACCAACAGACTCTGAAGTTTCTTTTCCGCATCGTTCAAGCGGTCGTTCAAGTTTTTTATCTCATCTTTCAACTCAGTTGTTTTCGCCTTGGCCGCATTTGCTTCTGCAGCCTTGCCTTGCTGAAACAGCATGCCTATTTCCTTGGAAAGGACGTTCATTTCGGCCGACTTGGCATCAACCTGCAGTTGTGTAGCCTTACGAGTCTGATCCAGTTCTACGACCTGAGCAATGATATCAGCTCCATCAAAATGTTTTTTTGCAAGACGTCTGATAACATCTTCCGTATTTTCTGTAATATATTTCAATGTAAGCATATAGCTGTAAATTTAATGGTTACAAACAAAAAATCTCCCGTTATTTTACCCTTGGTAAAACGACAGGAGATTCGTATTTTGCTACGAAGCAGCCTTAACAGGCTCAGTTCGCTTCGATAGGGTTAATAGAAACGTAAGACCTATTGTCTTTTTTCTTTCTGAATTCAACAATACCATCAACCAATGCAAACAACGTGTGGTCTTTACCCATACCCATGTTGCTTCCCGGATGATGTACCGTACCGCGTTGGCGAACGATAATATTTCCAGCTTTGGCGAACTGACCGCCATATATTTTCACTCCAAGTCGTTTACTTTCCGATTCACGACCGTTCTTCGAACTACCTACACCTTTCTTATGTGCCATTTTCTTCTAATTTTTATCGGTTAAGCTACGATTTCCTTTACTACCAATTCTGTCATATCCTGACGGTGACCGTTCAGTTTACGATAACCTTTACGGCGTTTCTTGTGGAAAACAAGAACTTTCTTGCTTCTTACGTGAGAAACGACTTCACATACGATCTTCGCTCCTTCTACAACAGGTGCTCCGACCTTCACTTCTCCATTGTTGTCAACCAACAATACTTTTTCAAATTCTACCTGCGAACCTCTGTCGGCTTCGGCCATACGGTGAACATACAGTTTTCTTCCGGCTTCTACCTTGAACTGCTGTCCCAGAATCTCTACAATTGCGTACATTTTAAACAATTTATAATTAACATCGGTAAGGTGAGTTGCCGCTCTCCGGCATTGCTGCTTTTGTACCTTATTCGAAATGAGGCTGCAAATTTACAGTTTTTTTTTCAACCGACCAACACGCGCCAACGATTTTTCCGACAAAAAGTGACATTCAGCCCACTTCCCTACGCCGGAGTGTTTCTGAAAAACGAGAAATTGACGTTTCCGTAATTCCTGTGCTCCACAAAGTGCGGGTGTGTATCAAAGCGGTGTTTTGCCGAGTGCTCCAGCACAAACAATCCATCATCGGCAAGCAAGTGATGCGAAAAAACCAAATCGGGTAAATCGGGCAAGTTGGGCAGCTGATAAGGCGGATCCGCAAATATCAGGTCGTAACGGGAATGCGTCCTTTCCATAAACTTAAACACATCGGCACGTATCAGCAGCAGCTCGTCTGCCTTCAACTCTGCACACACTTTCCGAATGAAGGCACAATGACGCTCGTTCTGCTCTATGGCCGTCACACTTTTGCAATCGCGGGAAAGCAGTTCAAAACTAATGCTCCCTGTACCCGAAAACAGGTCAAGGGCATTTGTCTGCTCAAAGTCCACACGGTTAGCCAGCAGATTGAACAATCCCTCTTTTGCAAAATCGGTAGTGGGCCTCGCCGTTATGTTCATCGGAGGCACAATTTTCCGTCCTTTATATTTTCCGCTTATTATTCTCATACCAAGCAATATTTACAAACCCCAATGCCCAATGTCTTTTCAACGGACACGGTGTCTTCACATTTCAATCACCTCGCAACGCTCCACATAACGAGAAAGGAGTTCCCTACAGGCCGCGGCATTGCCATATTGACATATACGCACCAGCGTATTGTCCTGCCCCAACCCAAACTGTTCCAGACAACTCAACGCAAAATACGCCACATCCTCCACCGTACGGCAAGCAAAGCGGTTCACCATCTGCAAACGGCCATCTGCCACAACGGCGATATCCACACTCGTTGGCGAACCTACCCACAGCACCACCTGCGAACCTTTCCGGTCGACCCTACTTTCCAAAAACTCCGTAACATGATGCTTCGGCGATACATCCGGAAAACAGGTCGTCAAAGCCTCATACAACGCAAGCGGCAACGAGAACACATTGACACAGCTCCACTCGGGCACACGGTTGAACAGCACGAGCCAGCGTTCATCGCGTTCATATTGAAAATAGAAATAATCATCCACCTGCTGTAGTCTGAAAAGGACATCGGGCACCAGCACGTAACAGTCACTTTGCACCATCAACGACACATCAACAGCTTCTGCCGAAAACGCCTCCAACTCATTGTTGAACAGCGTCACCAGCTCGGAAGAAGACAACTCAAACAACGGGGCATGCACCTCACGCCGCAGCAATGCAGGTCCACCGGCACCATCAAGTACAGATAAAGAAAATCCATCCGAAGTCAATCGGATGGATAAGCCATATTCGTTTTTAACGTTTTCCAATGTCAGACTATCTTAATGTGACAGGCAGCAAAACCCAACGACATTATTCCCAGTTACCCGCATTGTTGTTGGGTGCTTCAACCGAACCCACCTTCAAACCTGCATACTTGTCCATCTGGTTTGCCTTGTCTATCAGGTTGAGCATTTCCTGACGGTCCAAGTCAGAAAGATAAGCCTTGTAAGGAGCTGTCACTTCAAACAGAGGAACACGGATACCTATATCGTTTTTATATTCATTGTTTACGGCAATTCCGAATTTCTGATTTTGAGAATAAGGGATAATCACCATCTGATCCACGTTGTCACGGGTATATTCATTCGCATAAAGTTCGGTAATGACATCCACCACGGTCGTATCACGACGGAAACCTACAAGTCCGTTCTTTTCTATTTCACGCATGTTGCCGCTATTTACGATTTTCACAGCCTTGGCTTCGGTCAGACCGGCTTCCAACTGGGCATCGGTCAACGTACCTTCCTTCAACACGATTTTTTTCTTTCCGGTTTTCACAAAATCAACCAACGAGTCCAAATCGGTCACAAAACGGTTGTATTGGTCCTTATATTCCAACTGCGCCTTGCGGATGTCAATCAAATGTTTCACAATGGCCTTTTCGCGCATTGCCCGTGTATTTTCAAACTGAATAGGAGTCAAAATACTCATTACACACAAGTAAACGAGAAACACAATGGATATCCCCAGCAAAATTTTTACTACTGTTTTCATGCAAAACTACTTAAATATATTAATGACTTTTTATTCGTTCTTGAGACGATTTTCACCCTAATCGCCTACGGTGTGCAAATTTAGGAAAGAAAATTTAATATGCACACTTATCCCCTCTTTTTTTTCCTTTTTTTTGCGTTTGTAGAGCAAGAGAGATTAGCCGTAATTATTCAGCACATGTAAATGCAAGTTGCTCACGCCCCGTTGGGGCTTGCTGCTTTTTGCCGAAAACTTATTCATAGGGCGATGCCCTATGCTGCAAGCTGTAAGCCTTTGGGACGGCCTCCCCAAGCCCTCCAAAGGAGGGGCTTAGTCTCCCCCTTTCGGGGGAGGTTGGAGGGGGCTTCAACATAAGCCCCAACGGGACGCAAGCGCACTTTTACAACAGTATCTTGCTGCTGGCGCCGGCACAACGCACGATGTACACACCTGCAGGCCGGCTTATAGTGGTGGCGGTGCCGCTGTAGACCATGCGTCCCTGCATGTCGTAGAGGCTTACGGGCAGCCCCTGCGGGTTGTGCAACAGACCGCCGTACACGTGTATGCTCTCCGGCATGGACGGCGTGTCCAGAGCGGAAGCCGGCATGGCTTGCAGATTGGTGAATTCATTCCAATAGGGAGCAAACATATAGTCCATGATTTTACCTTCCGGGATATAAAGCGGTGTGGCGCGATTTACCCTGTCGAAGGTGGTGGAGGTGATAGTAGGCGGAACCGCAGCCCTACACCGGATGAAATCCAGGGATGTGCAACCCGCAAAGGCAGACTCTCCTATGCTTGTCACGCTGCTTGCCAAGTCGATATAGGTGAGGAATTCGGCATTGTAAAAGCAGTAACCGTTGATGGTTGTAATCCCATCAGGTATGGTCAGTTCCGTAATCGGATTGTTGTCGATAAACAGTTTTACATGTTCGGAAGCACACGAAATGGGGTTTGCCATCTCGTTCTTGAAGTTTATGCTGCACCATTCCGCCAGATTGCCGCGGTAAAAGACCGTAGTCAGTTTGTTACAGTCTACAAACACATCGGCACCGAATTCAGTAGTCTTGGCTGGAATGGTGAGCGATGCAATTCCAGAACCGCCGAACGCACCATCACCAATGCTCGTTACATGGTCGGGAATGATGACAGAAGAAAGTTTATCCATACCGTAGCACAAGTACGCCGGTATATGTTCCATCCGGTCGCTGAATGTGAATCCGGTGACCGGACAATCGACAAAAGGTCTGTCATCGCTGCTTGTAAAATCCGCACAGTTTATGGCGTTCCAGTTCACTTGCGTGAGGGAGGAGCAGCTGTGGAAGACATTGTCTCCAACGTTTGCCACGCTCTCGCCTATAATCACTTGCGTAAGGGAGGAACAGCTGTGGAACGCCTCGTCCGCAATAAGTCTTGTGTCTGCCGTTATTTCATAACTACCGCTTAGTTCTGTTTTTGCTTTTATCAGGCAGTTGTCTATGTACAGCACATGGTCTGTCCAGTTTTCGGCGTTGTCATACAGGGCCGTGCCGTAAAACACAGACTCTCCAACACCGGTCACGCTCTCGGGGATGCTCACTTGCGTGAGTTTGCCCATGCCATAGCACAGATAAGCGGGGATACGTTCCACCCGGTCGCCGAATGTGAAACCGGTTATGTTGGAACGACTGTTAGAAAAAGGATGGTCATCACCGCTTGTGAAATTCGCACAGTTTATGGCATTCCAGTTCACTTGCGTGAGGGAGGAGTTGTCGGAGAACGCCCTCTCTCCAATGCTGGTCACGCTCTCGGGGATGCTCACTTGCGTGAGTTTGCCCATGCCATAGCACAGATAAGCGGGGATATGTTCAACCGGGTCACCGAATGTGAAACCGATTATATTGGAACGAATAGCATAAAACGGGCTGCTACCACTTTCAAAATCCGCACAGTTTATGGCATTCCAGTTCACTTGCTCGAGAGCATCACAACCAACGAACGCCCTCTCTCCAATGCTGGTCACACTATAGGGGATGCTCACTTGCGTGAGTTTGCCCATGCCATAGCACAGATAAGCGGGGATATGTTCCACCCGGTCGCCGAATGTGAAACCGGTTATATTGGAACGACTGTTAGAAAAAGGTTGGTCATCACCGCTTGTGAAATTCGCACAGTTTATGGCATTCCAGTTCACTTGCGTGAGGGAGGAGCAGAAGGAGAACGCATATTCTCCAATGCTTGTCACGCTCTCGGGGATGGTCACTTGCGTGAGGGAGGAGCAGCCGTCGAACGCCCCCTTTCCAAGGCTGGTCACACTCTTGGGGATGGTCACTTGCGTGAGGGAGGAGCAGCCGCTGAACGCCCACTTTCCAAGGCTGGTCACACTCTCGGGGATGGTCACTTGCGTGAGGGAGGAGCAGTCGCTGAACGCATACCCTCCAATGCTTGTCACACTGTTAGGGATGGTCACTTGCTCGAGGGAGGAGCAGTCGTTGAACGCATAGCCTCCAATGCTTGTCACGCTCTCGGGAATGGTCACTCGCGTGAGGGAGGAGCAGCCGGAGAACGCCCATTCTCCTATGCTTGTCACGCTCTCGGGAATGGTCACTTGCGTGAGGGAGGAGCAATCGTAGAACACCCCGTCTCCTATGCTTGTCACGCTCTCGGGAATGGTCACTTGCGTGAGGGAGGAGCAGTTACGGAACGCATAGTCTCCTATGCTCGTCACGCTCTCGGGGATGGTCACTTGCGTGAGGGAGGAGCAGCCGGAGAACGCCCTCCATCCAATGCTTGTCACGCTGTTGGGTATGGTTACTTGTGCGAGGAAGAAGCATTCATAGAACGCCCCGTCTCCTATGCTTGTCACGTTCTCGCCTATGGTCACTTGCGTGAAGGAGGAGCAACCGTAGAACGCATAGACACCAATGCTTGTCACGCTGTAAACCGTGCCGTTGTAGCTTACGGTTTCCGGAATGGTTACCACACCGGGCAGGGAACTGTAATTGTCGCCAGCTAAGTATTCATACGTCACTTCCACGGTCTTGGCGGCTTCGTCAGTAATATTGTAATACAAGTCACCGACCTTGAAACCGTATGCCCATGCACTTGCTGCTTCCAGCAGGGCCAGGGCAAAAGTGATAAATGTTTTTTTCATATTTTTCCTTTGTTTTCTCCGAACAGACTCCTGTATCGGAGTTTGGTTATATTATTTGATTGTGCAAAGATATGATTATTTATCTAATATGCTGTTTCTTAAAAAAGAAACATATCAAAAAAACAGGGCGTTCCATGTTTGATTTCACGTTGTAACTATTCAGCATGCATATAATACAAAACTTCGTTTTACATTTGACATTGCACTCACCTTTCACTATTTTTAGATAAAATAGGATGCGCTCGGCAGAAAATTCAAATAAATTTGATTTTCTGCGCTCGACTTTCACTATCTTTGCATAAGATAGGAGGCGGTTCGGTAATGCAATCAAACAAGTTTGTTGCCATTACTCTCACCTTTCACTATTTTTGTGCAAGCGTTCCATGCGTTTTTCCGCAACCGTTTTTTCCCGTTTTTTCACCCCCTCCCTACAAACAAAACGGAACACTTCCTATAGTTTCTTTCCCAACTTCCTATAGTACATTTTTTAACAGTCGTCTTTTCATTCCTGTTGAGCACTGTCGTTCAGTGCGTTGTATGCCCTAACGTGTGGAAAAACCAACTATAGCACATTAGGCAACCAACTATAGGAAGTTGAACAACTAACTATAGGTAGTTGGGCGACTAACTATAGGTGGGTTCTATAAATTGCCTTATTTGTGATTTTTGCTTTTTAGGCGGGCAGATTCTGTTTTTCCATCAAAAAAAAGCTTAGCGGGCTAAGCGATTGAAGATGAAAAACAAAAAAATGCCGCATAAAAACAAAAAGCGGATAAGAGCCGACCCACAAAGTATAATTTTACGTCAGTTCGGGATAACAAATGCTTTGCACCGGTTCGGTGGCTTGGAAAGCCGGAGTTTGCATAACCTTAGGTCAACGACCTAAGGCATAAAGACGATGTTTCAGCTTGTCTGTCCGCAGGTCGCCGCAGAGCTTTGCCCTACGGTTATGCAAATTGTGCCTTACAGGCACTCACATACTCTTTCCTATCCCGAACTCACGTAATTTTATAAAAAGGCGGGGAATTTATAGAGCCCACCTATAGGTAGTTTGACAGCCAACCATGGAAAGCTGTGAATGAAAGGCAACCGAAAGCAATGATATTCCATTGTTTTTGCGTATCTTTGCAAGCCATAAAAAAGACAGAATCTTATGGCTATTTATGTAGAAGAAGTTTCAAGAACTTTCGGTGAATATTTGCTCATTCCCGGTTTGACAACCAAACAGTGCATACCCACAAACGTGTCACTGCGTACTCCCTTAGTTAAACATAAACTCGGAACACAGGCGAAAATCGAACTGAACATTCCGTTCGTGTCGGCTATCATGCAATCGGTATCGGGTCCCGAACTGGCCATCGAACTGGCACGCAACGGCGGCCTTTCGTTCATTTTCGGTTCGCAGCCCATTGCCAGCCAGGCCGAAATGGTGCGCAAAGTGAAAAAGTTCAAGGCCGGTTTCGTTACAAGCGATTCGAACCTCACCCCCGAACACACGTTGGATGATGTGCTGCGGCTCATTGCCCAAACCGGACACTCCACCATAGGCATTACCGATGACGGCACACCCAACGGCCTGTTGCTCGGACTGGTAACCAGCCGTGACTACCGCCTGTCAAGAGATGCGCGCGACAAGAAAATAAAGGAGTTCATGACGCCGTTCGACAAACTGATTGTAGGCGAAGCGGGACTGACACTGAGCGAAGCCAACGAAATCATTTGGGAACACAAACTCAACACCCTGCCCATCATTGACAAAGACCGTCATTTGGCCTATTTCGTTTTCCGTAAAGATTATGACAGCCACAAGGAAAATCCGCTTGAGGTATCAAGTGCCGACAAGAAACTGCTGGTCGGAGCGGGCATAAACACCCGCGACTACCGCGACCGGGTGCCGGCCCTTGTGGAAGCGGGTGTGGATGTGCTGTGCATAGACTCGTCGGATGGATATTCGGAATGGCAATATGACACCTTGCGCTGGATCAAGGACACGTACGGAGACCAGGTACTCGTAGGAGCCGGCAACGTGGTGGACCAGGAAGGCTTCTACTACCTGGCTGAAGCCGGAGCCGACTTTGTGAAAGTAGGCATTGGAGGCGGTTCCATTTGCATCACACGCGAACAGAAGGGTATCGGACGCGGACAGGCCACTGCCGTACAAGACGTGGTCAAGGCCCGTAACGAATATGCCCAGCGCACCGGCATGTATATTCCCATCTGCAGCGATGGCGGATTGGTACAAGACTACCACATGGTACTTGCACTGGCCATGGGCGCCGACTTTCTGATGATGGGACGCTATTTTGCCCGTTTCGACGAATCGCCTACCAAAAAGCTATGCATCAAGAACAATTATGTGAAGGAATATTGGGGTGAAGGCTCCAACCGGGCGCAAAACTGGCAACGCTATGACATGGGCGGCAGCGAATCGCTCAAATTTGAAGAAGGTGTTGACAGCTACGTGCCCTATGCCGGCAAAATGAAAGACAACCTGGCCGTAACCCTGGGAAAAATCAGGGCCACCATGTGCAGTTGCGGCGCGACAAGCATCCCCGAACTGCAGAAAAACGCCAAAATCACCATGGTGTCTTCAACCAGCATTGTCGAAGGCGGTGCCCACGACGTGATATTGAAAGAAAAGGCATAGACGGGAAATCCGGCAAACACGCACTGCACGGTGCATCAGAATGGGCAATCTGCTGCGTTGCTTTCGACATTCGGCTTCGGTCACGTACAAAAGTACGCTCCATCGGCCTCAGTCTCAGCGTCTTGCATCTTACCCATTCTGATGCACCTTACCAGAATATGAAAGAGGATGCATTTTGATACATCCTCTGTTTTTTCTATATTCCTATGGTAATACACCAGCATTTCAAACCTTGCCGGAATTTTCGTCCGTGTTCCGCAGAAACGTTTGGAGGAGTTCATAAAATAATCTTTATTTTTTTCCGTTTATTGTAGAGACTAAACATTTGTTTTGCAACACGCGAATTTTCCGTATGAAGTCAAGATATATTCTTTTCCTGTCATTGTTCATTTCTTTTCTGCTCGCAAATGCCCAAAACAAGGTTCGGGTCTATGGCTATGTCATCGACACAAACAACCGGGGCATTGAGTATGCAAACGTCTACCTGGAAAATACCAACATAGGGACCAGTACCAACATAAACGGATACTACGAGATAGAAGCCGAGATACAAGACTCGGCCATCATTGTTTTTTCCATGCTGGGTTACGAGACCTTGAAGCACACGCTGCGCCCCACCGAACGGGTGCTGCACATGACAGTCGAACTGCCGGCTGCCGCCACCGAGATTGACGGAATAGATGTGGTGGCGCAACGCATACAGACCTCGACCAAAGAAGTGCTCGACCCCTCGAAATACCGTCTCATGCCCAATGCCACCGGAGGCATCGAGTCACTGCTGCTCACGTTCACCGGAGTCAGTTCAAACAACGAACTCAGTTCGCAATACAACGTACGGGGAGGCAGTTTCGATGAAAACATCGTCTACATAAACGGCATTGAAGTGTACCGTCCGCTGCTGATACGCTCCGGACAACAGGAAGGACTGAGCGTCATCAACCCCGACATGGTGGAACAAGTCGCATTTTCCTCGGGAGGGTTTGATGCCGAATACGGCGACAAGATGTCATCCGTGCTGGACATCACGTACAAAAAGCCCAAGCAATTCGAATCGAGCGTGTCACTCAGCCTGCTCGGAGCCACGGCCTATGTAGGCACTGCCGGCAAAAAGTTCACCCAAATGCACGGCATTCGCTACAAGACATCAGCCTACCTGCTCGGCACCCTCGACACCGATGCGGAATACCGTCCTAACTTTCTTGATTACCAGACCTACATGACCTACCAGTTCAACCCCGAATGGGAGCTGACTTTTTTAGGAAACTTTTCGCAAAACGACTACAAGTTTGTTCCCGTGAGGCGCGAAACCCGCTTCGGCACTTACAACATGGGCCGCAAACTGGTCATTTACTTCAACGGGCAGGAAGATGACCTGTTCAGAACCTCATTCGGAGCATTGACCCTCAACTACCGGCCGCAAAAAGACATGAAGTTGAGCCTCATCGCTTCGGCGTTCCACACCAACGAACATGAGACATACGACATTTCCGGCGAATACATGCTGGGAGAAATCAAAATGGAACTGGACGAAGAGAACAAAGACGGAGAAGTGCTCGGCGTGGGCAATTACCACGAACATGCCCGCAACCGCCTGCAAGCCACCGTGGCCAACATAGGCCATCAGGGACAATACAGCCTGGACGGACACAACCTGAAATGGGGCATCAGCGGACAACTGGAACGCATCAACGACAAGATAAGCGAATGGGAATGGCGCGACTCCGTAAACTATTCCCTACCCCACACGCCCGACCACATGTCCCTGTATGAAAACATGAAATCGGACGTACTCATGAATTCATGGCGCGGACAGGCCTACATACAAGACACATACAAGCTGGATGCCAATGCCGGACGTTTTTCCTTCACCGGAGGAGTACGGGCCAATTACTGGAACTTCAACAACGAACTGCTGGTAAGTCCGAGAGTGTCCGTGTCGTTCATCCCGCATTGGGAACATGACTTCAGTTTCCGCTTTGCCACCGGGCTTTATTACCAGGCTCCTTTCTACAAAGAACTGCGCGACACCGTGAGCGATGCGATGGGCAACGTAAAGGTACAGCTGAACAAAGACATCAAGGCACAACGCTCGCTACAGTTCCTGCTGGGAGGAGACCATTATTTCCGGGCTTGGGGACGGCCGTTCAAGTTTACTACCGAGGCCTACCTCAAACTGGCCGACCGTGTCACCACCTACACCCTGGACAATGTCAACGTGCGCTACTCGGGCAAGAACGATGCCATCGCCTACACGGCCGGCATTGACTTCAAGCTGTTCGGCGAACTGGTTCCGGGCACCGACTCATGGATTAACTTCTCACTGATGCGGTCACGCGAAAAAATAGTCGATGGAAGCACCTACATTAAACACATCTATGATGACGAAGGCAACCTCACCGGCACACAGGAAATGCAACACGACTGGGTTCCGCGTCCCAACGAAACACGCTATGCGTTTTCGCTGCTGTTTCAAGACTATTGGCCGACCAATCCGAAATATAAAATGCAACTGAAATTCATTTTCAGCGATGGGCTTCCATTTGGGGTGCCGGGCAGCGTGGAATATCGAGCCATTTCGCGTCTGCGTCCCTACAACCGCATCGACATAGGCGCATCGCGAGGCTTTATCAGCGGGAAAGACAAATTCATGAGCCGTCCGTTTTTCAAGCACTTTGAAAGCATATGGCTGAACCTCGAAGTATTCAACCTGCTCGACTACAACAACGAAAACTCCATGTACTGGGTTTCCGATGCATACGGTCAGGAATGGGCGGTTCCCAACTATCTCACAGGAAGGCAATTCAATTTCAAGATTATTGTCGATTTCAAATAGCGTCCGTCCTGCCAATACAGAAATGTGGCTCCATGCATATTCGAAAAACGAATACATGAGCCACTCTGCCAATGTCTGGAGTATTCAATCTGTGCAATGTCCTTCAACTCATCTCTTACTCTGAACTTGCACTACATTAGTAAAATATATTTGCCGGTTGTCATAATTCTCCTTACTTTTGACCCATGCTTAATTGATAATTGTTTTTTGAATGAAAAAGTCTTTATTTGTATGGAGCTATCTGTTTATTAGCTACGCAGGATTGTTCTCTGCACCGATAGATAAAATAGCTGCCAAGAAAATGGCAGCTGGATTCATAAACGAATCCAGTACATTACGCTCAAACCGCTCGACAGACTTGTCAACGGCCTATGTTTCAAAACGCATCGATGGCAAGAACCGTTATTATGTGTTTAACCGAGGCGAAAAAGAAGGATATATTATTGTGTCCGGCGATGACCGTACAGAAGGCATACTTGCCTACTCCGACAACGGATTGTTTGACTACGACCGTGCCCCCGCGAATGTGAAATGGTGGCTCGCCCATTACGAGCGACAGTTGGATGTGCTTTTTGCTACCCCTGAACTGCAAGTGAACAAGTCTTTGCGAAGTGCAACGGGCAATAGTGTCGAACCTTTGTTGGGAAACACGAAATGGGATCAGCAGGCACCTTACAACAACTTGTGTCCTGCCTTCTCCGATGGCACAAAGACTCCTGCCGGTTGTGTGGCCACAGCCATGGCTCAGGTTATGTACCATCACCGTCATCCGTTGCAAGGAGCGGGTTCGCACTCATACCGCTACAGGGTGGATGGGGTGTTACAAACCATATCCGCCGACTTCGGGTCGACAAGTTACAAATGGGACGCCATGCTCCCGACCTATGGTGACAATTTCACACAAGAAGCAGGCGATGCTGTAGCTACCCTTATGTATCATTGCGGTGTGTCAGTTGACATGCAGTATGGCATTGTGAGCGGAGCATATGCCATTGACATACCTTATGCCCTTTATACGTATTTCGGATACGATGGTGGCATGAGCCATAAATTGCGCGACTATTATCTCACGACCGACTGGGAAGAATTGATAAAAAAAGAATTGGATGAAGAACGTCCTGTAATATACGTGGGAACCGCACCGGCTGGTGGACACGCTTTTGTTTGCGATGGATAGCAAACGGTTATTTCCATATCAATTGGGGTTGGAGCGGCATGTCCGATGGCTATTTCAGGCTCGATGCGCTCGAACCTGAAGCGTTAGGAACCGGAGGATATACAGGCGGATTCAATTATCAACAAGCCATTATTACCGGTATTCGTCCTGAAATGGGCGGACAAGCCAACCCTGAAATATATGCATCTTCCGGTCCTTTATCACTTGATGAAGAAATAGCCCGCGAAGGGGAAATGCGCATTACCGGTACTTTACTCAACGGGGGATGGGCAACAGCAGAAGTGAACATCGGAATACTCATATATAACGAACAGAACATAGCGGTCGACACATTACCTTGTTTCGAAGATGCCAAGACTTTGCAATCGCAATTCTACTTCGAATTCACAAACACCCCATTCTCAACGACCTTTCCTACCTCTTTGCCCAATGGAACGTATAAAATGTATTGGGCATACCAGCAGGCAGGCCATACGACCTGGCAGCATGTACATACTTATCAAAACGATTCACCTTATCTTTTAGCAGATGTGTCAGAAGATACAGTGCACTTCAGTACCGTCCCTGCCGAAGATCCCATTGCTCCCAACATTCTTGTCAAAGAAGAGGGCTCGACATTTCAAACCTCGTTAACACAATATGCTGACTTCACACAAAACATAGTCGTGGAGAATAAAGGACTTAGTCTGAACAATAAATTTTATCTGATTCTCATAAATAGGCTTATGGGGTCGATAGTCTATTTATCCGAAGGAACAAATGTTGTTGTTCCACAAGGTGAAAGCAAGACGACAATCAACGTGTCTGGAAATATCGGCAACGTACCTGCAGGCACTTATTTTATGATTTTTGGATATGAAGATAAAGGTGTGGTACAATTAGCCGCAGTGGACAACACCACAGGTTACCTCACAGCAAAAGTAACAGCTAACCCTGAGGCTGCTCCTATATTGTCAATAAGCAAGGCAGACACACACATCACTACCCTTTATCCGCAAAACGACTTTACATTTGCCACTACCATACACAATACTGGAGGAGAGTTTTCCGGTGATTTATACCTGACCTTGGCAAATGAAAATGGTATATTCAATTATATCTCAGAAGCCAAGAAAGTACAAGTATCCAAGGACAAAGAAGCTGATTTTTCGGTAACCGGAAACGTAGGACAACTTACAGCCGGGACATATTATTTAGGCATAGTCTATTTAGAAAGAGGATTGAATGCCAAGTATGTGCCTTTTGATAATGGTGAAGAAACGATGCGAGTAGATGTTTTACCAGTCTCGGGAATAGACGAGGGAACACATGACATTTCTGTCGAACTTTATCCCAACCCGATCACCGACTATGTCATAGTAAACAGCAAGGCCGGTATAAAGAGCCTACGCCTCTATTCATTGCAAGGAACACTATTGCAAGAACAGACATGTGACGGAAAACAGGAATGCTACTTGAAAACGTCCCAGACTCAAGGGGTTTATCTGCTTTCTGTTGATACTGCTGAAGGCCTGCACACTGAAAGGATAATAATCAAACAATAAACTATGCTGACATCTTGTAAAATGCGGGTACCTAATGCATTTATTCGTTTTTCTCTATTGTTCTTGTCTTTAGTGACTGCTGGTTGCGCTTCACAGCGGATGACCTTCGACATGCAAAACAGGACCTCTTCCACGGTGCAACCGGCCGAAATGACATCCGTCACCCATCCACCTGTCATTGTGTACAAAATGAAGGGTGACTATGCCAAACTCGTACCGGTGCAAATGGACGAAAAGCGCGAACGCATCATCTCCTATCCCGCTCCATCCGATTTGTACACGGCCGGTGACCTCGCTCTACCATTGCCACTTGATGACAACTATTGGTTGGACCGAAGAGGTATTGGAACGGCTTCCGTGTTTTTGGATTACACATACGAAGAATATGCCGCTTTTACCAAAGTTCCAGCTTTGGACACTCTGTCAGCACATATAGCAGAGAAATACCCTTTTGTCGAGATGTACCAGGTGCCATATGTTCCCTCTGCCGAAACTGATTATTACAACCAAATTGTTAAATCCGGATTCGTAGGCTGTGAAAAGTTAAATATTCGTATTTGCGAATAGGGATACAAACTGCATTACAACAAACTTACATAAAATCCATGAGATTTTATGTAAGTTTGCAATCTGATAACAACCAATAAACTTTTATGCATAAATCAGGATTTGTCAACATTGTAGGAAACCCAAACGTGGGTAAATCCACACTCATGAACGCTTTGGTTGGCGAGCGTATTTCCATCATTACTTCCAAGGCACAAACCACACGTCACCGCATACTGGGCATTGTGAACGGCGACGATTTCCAAATTGTGTATTCGGACACCCCTGGAGTGCTCAAACCCAACTACCGCCTGCAGGAATCCATGCTGAAATTCTCTACCTCGGCACTCACCGATGCCGATGTGTTGTTATACGTGACCGATGTGTTCGACTCCTATGAGAAGAACAAAAGTTTTGTTGAAAAGGTCAAACACAACCCAGCTCCCATTCTGCTCATCATCAACAAAATCGACCTGATTGACCAGGAGAGGCTCATCGCATTGGTGGAAAAATGGAAAGAGCTGATGCCTAATGCTGAGATTATTCCCATCTCAGCCATCAACAAGTTCAATGTCGAACACGTATTCAACCGCATCAAGGAACTGCTTCCCGAGTCACCTCCCTTTTTCGAGAAAGACCAGCTCACGGACAAGCCAGCCCGCTTTTTCGTAACGGAAATCATCCGGGAAAAAATACTGCTGAACTATGAAAAGGAAATCCCCTACTCGGTAGAAGTGGAAGTAGAACAGTTTCATGAAGAAGAAAAGCTGATACGTATCAATGCGTTAATCTATGTTGAACGGGAATCGCAAAAAGGAATCATCATCGGACATGGAGGCAAATCGCTGAAAAAAGTCGGTATGGAAGCACGCAAAGACATTGAAGCGTTCTTCGACAAAAAAGTATTCCTGGAACTGTTCGTCAAAGTGGAAAAAGACTGGCGTAACAAGGAAAACAAACTAAAGAGTTTCGGATACGATCCGGAATGACACATTGGAGGTATTCCTATGGCATTCGATAAGAAAACATTTCGCAGGAAACTGGTGTTGTCGCTCCTGTTTCCCTTTCTGTACATCACCATATTGATATTCCGCATATTGCCCATCCGTTGGGTCAGACGGTTTGCGGTTTTCGTAGGCGGCCGTTTTTACAACATGGCCGACAAGTCCCGTACCCGTGCTTTGGACAACCTCCGCATGATATACGGAAACGAGACAACCGAATCCGAACGAATCAGTATGGCACAGCAAGTGTTTATCGAAGAAATCAAATCATTCTTCGACTACATGGCCTACTCGCATGTCACAGACAAGAAAAAATTCTTCAAACTCATCGAAGTCGAAGGAGAAGAACATCTGCGCAAGGCCTACGAACAAGGGAAAGGGGTCATTTGCCTCATTCCCCATCTCAGTTCCTGGGAATTTGCGGCCATCACTCCACCCATGTTGGGATATGAGACATCAGCCGCAAGCAAATCCATGAAAATGAAACTGCTTGAAGACATGATGGTACGCTTCCGCGGACGTCGGGGAATGAAGAACATCACCCGTGAAGGTTCATACAAGAAACTGGTGGAAGTACTGCGCAAAGGCGAATGTCTCATACTCATGATAGATCAGGACACAAAGGTAAAAAGTGTTTTTGTCGACTTTATGGGCAAACAAGCCTACACCCCCCTCGGAGCTTCAAGGCTGGCCTTGGAAACCGGTGCTCTGATTGTCCCTATGGTAATGACTCGCAAAGCGGATGACAACTACCGTTTCAACATTTATCCGGAATTGCCTGTCGTGAAAACTGGAAACACAGAAGCCGATTTATGGGAAAACACCCAACGGCAAACAAAAGTCATGGAAGAAATGGTACGCGCTTACCCCACCCAATGGGTATGGATGCATCGCCGCTGGAAAACCACACCTGAAGCGGTTGAGGCTTATCGCCGACAAAAAGCAAAAAGCACCCTGCAATGAAAAACTGCCAGCTTTCCAACAGCATACAAGCCGGAAAGAAATTAGGACCCGAATTCTACCGGCAAGATGCGGTAACTGTAGCCCGGCAACTATTGGGCAAAACTTTGGTCAGGAGACACAAGGATGGTAATGTTGCACGCTACACCATCAATGAAACCGAAGCCTATTGTGGCGAAGAGGACAAAGCATGCCATGCAAGCAAAGGACGCACGGCACGCACCGAAGTCATGTATCATGCAGGAGGAACCATTTACATTTACCTCATCTACGGCATGTATTGGATGTTAAACGTAGTCACCGGAGAAACAGACGACCCGCAGGCCGTATTGATTCGAGGCATTTCGGGACAGTCAGGACCCGGACGCGTGGGGCGCACACTGGACATAGACAAGACACTCAACGGCGAAAGCCTGCTGTCTTCATCTTCCTTATGGATTGAAGATGCACCTGAAATTGATTCATTCATCACCACTCCACGCATCGGCATTGATTACGCAGAAGAAACCTGGCGAAACAAGCCCTGGAGGTTCATCATTGCCAATGAAGAAGTGGCAAAACCATAATAATACTACACATACCACTTGTCCACTATCCGCAATCCCATTTCTCAAAAACAAAGAGGCATGCCAAAATCCAATTCAGCATGCCCCTTCAATGTATCATTCGATTTTTTTTATTCAGGATGAATTTCATTAGGCGATGGAAGTTCCTTCCAACCCTCACCGTAAGCATCATAAGCATCTGTAATCACCACAAAAGCATGCGGATCGACTTCTTTTATCTTGGTTCTTAAATCAACCGTTTCCTTGTAGCTGACCACAAGAAAAAGCATGTCTTTGTCTTCACCCGAGTACATGCCCTGACATTTGATGTACGTTCCCGAACGGTCCAAATCATTCAAAACGTAGTTCCGCAATTCCGGCATTCTATCCTTGCTGATAACAAAAACCAGTTTGTCATCTTTCGCACCATTCAACATGAACGACACCACCCGTGAGGTTATATAAATGGCGATAAGCGAATAAAAAGACAAATGGAGCGAAGGTTCACCTGTATCTTTTGCACTGCCAAGGCCGAAACCGATTACAATCAACCCGAAAAGCACCACCACCGCATCTACCAGCAGAATGCCTTTGGAAAAAGGCAAATGAACATATTTCTGCAGCATCATGGCCACAATATCACTTCCCCCTGTGGTAGCTTGATTACGCGCGACCAACCCTACTCCAATTCCTATAACCACAGCACCGATAATCGAAGCCAGCATCAACTGGTCGGAAAGGTCTATCACCCCACCCAGCATTTGAGCCGGATCCAGCATTTCCAATGCTTCACGGTTCGGATAAGCCAACACCGACAACAAGTTCATGATAAGCGGAGTAAGCAAAGCTGCTACGATAGTGCGTATTCCCAACTTGGCTCCCAGCAACACAACCGAGAGAAGGAGCAAAGGCACATCAAAACAATAGCCGAACGTACCTACCTGAACAGAAGGGAACAAGTTGTGCATTACAATGCTGGCCCCATATACTCCTCCCGGTACAATGTTATAAGGGTTAATGAAAAACACAAAGCCCGCTGCCATGATGGTGCAGCCCAACAGGATATTAACCCATGCCGTAATTGTCTTTAACATCTTCATATTGTTTTTATAATATCCCGCGGACTGATTCACTTCATAATTTTTCTTCTATCATGCCTATTTTCTGCTCAATCAGGCGACATTCTTCTTTCAAACCTTCAATTTTACGTTCCATTTCCTTCAGCATGCTGTCTGCCTTTTTCGAGGTAGAAGAGAAGAATCCTATGTTGTTTTCATAAGTCGCTATTTCCGATTTCAGATGCTCACAGGCACGAATCAGTTTCTCACGTTCGCGATACAATTTTTGTTCACCCTTGGCGGACATGTCCTCCAGATTGGTACGGAATGATTCCAGACGACGGTTGTTGGCATCAAGATTCAACGCATCAAACAACTTGTCCACAGCAGCCCGATAGGCCTTATAGATTTTGTCTTTGTCTTTGAATGGTACATGCCCCACATTCTTGAACTCTTCCATCAGTTCTTTCAACAGGGCATGTGCAGCGTCCACATCCGTCACGTCGATTTGTTCAATCTTTTCTACGATTTCCTTTTTTCTTTTCAGGTTATCCTGTTCTTCCGAACGCTGGTTCGAGAAATTCTTGTTTTTCTGTTCAAAGAAATAGTCACAAGCTGCAATAAACCGCTTCCACAAATCGTCCGAGTATTTTTTCTGAACCGGTCCAATCTTTTTCCAGTCGCTTTGAATCTTCACGAGTTTGTCGGTTGTGTTTTTCCAGTCGGTGCTGTCTTTCAAAGCCTCTGCCTGTTCGCACAAGGCACGTTTCTTTTCCAGGTTTTCTACCGACTCAGCCTTCAGTTCTTTATAGAAAGCCGATTTCTTTGCGAAAAATTCATCGCATGCCTGACGGTAACGTTCAAACACCTTCTGGTTCGATTTGCGCGGTGCAAAACCTATGGTGCGCCATTCTTCCTGCAAATCTTTCACAGTCTGCGTTGCGGTGTCCCATGCAGCATAGGTTTTCAATTCATTCACATCAATAGCTTCCAGTTTTTCGCACAAGACCTCCTTCCGAGCCAAATTTTCTTCTTCACCCTGACGCAACTTTTCGAAGTGGTTCTGATGTTTTCTGTTTATTTCCGCTGTCGTTTCCTTAAAACGGTTCCATATTTCTTCACGCATTTCACGAGCCACAGGTCCTATTTCCCGCCACTCCTCATGCAGTTTCTGCAACTGACGGGCGGCAGCAACCACATCTTCTTCCGACAAAAGCTTTTCTGCCGCTTCACACAACAACAACTTGGCTTCCAGATTCTTTTTAAAATCATATTCGCGGAGTTCGTTATTGATTTTGATCAAGTCCCAGAACTTTTCCTGCAACAAATTATACTGTTTCCACAAGTCGGTTGAAACTGTAGCCGGGACAGCCCCTATCGTTTTCCATTTTTGTTGCAAGTCCTTGAACTCCCCTATATGTGCTGCCACATCATCCGTTGAGTCGGTGAGCATGCGCATTTGTTCCAGGATATGCTGTTTTTGCAACAGATTATTTTCCTTTTCCTGTTCCAGACGCGCAGCATAGGCGGCCTTTTTCGCTTTAAAATCACCCAACAGGCTTTTCAGCATGTCCTCCAGATTGTCCTTTTCCGGTTTAAAGTCTGACTCCACGGCATCTTCATTGGCCAGAAACGCCTTTTTCTGTTCTTCCAGTTCCTGTTTCTGCTTTTTATAGAAGAATTGCTTTATCAGTTCCACATCTTCGCGCACTTCGGTCACTTCCTGAGACACTATTTTTCTCAAAGCGTCCACCAGGCCGGCACGGTCAAGCGCCGCATAAGTTGCTGCCAGGTTCTTTTCAACCTCCATATCTTGCTGAACTTCCACTTGTTCCGCATCCAAGGAACCGGATTCTTGTGCCGGAACTTCAGGCGACGCATCTGCCGATGCATCCTTCACCGCCTCATTCGTTTGCTCTGATACTGTTTGCAATGTCGTCTGTGTCTCCTCCATCGCCGATTGTTCCGGCGACAACTTCGATTCCTTGTTCAATTCAAGTGAGTTCATTTTCAAGATATTTTATTGATTTTTATTATGCTGCCCCATTCAACGGACAGTGTCTTTATTGTTTCTCAATCACAAAAATAAACCTTTTTTTCTGAAAAAGCCACTTTTACGTTAAAAAGTTCATTATTTAATGTTTAGTATCCGGACCTCACCTGCCGCAAAAAAACAGGAAGCCGTCGGGAACTTGTTTGGAAATGTTCCCGACGGCTTCCTGTTTTCCCGACATCCGCAATGCGTTTATTCGCGTTCGGATATGTAGGTATTGGCCTGTTGCTTGGGGTTTATCTGAATATCGTTTATCATCACATGGTCGGGGCGTGTCACTATAAACTCAAGCGCATCGGCTATGTCATCGGCACAAAGAGGCTGCAACCCCCGATAAACCGCCTTCGCCTTGTTTTCATCGCCATGATAGCGCACCACCGAAAACTCTGTCTCAACCATACCAGGAGAAATGGAGCTGACTTTGATGCCGTATTTCAACAGGTCAATGCGCATGCCTTTCGTTATGGCATTCACGGCATGCTTCGTGGCACAATAAACACTCCCGTTCGGATAGACCTCAATGCCGGCGATGGAAGACAGGTTGACCACATGTCCCTTTCTGCGTTCCACCATGCGGGGCACCACCAGCTTGGACATATACAGCAAACCTTTCACATTGGTATCAATCATCCGTTCAAAATCGTCCAGCGAGCTTTCATCAAACGGGTCGGCACCCGCAGCCAGTCCGGCATTGTTCACCAAAAGGTCTATGTCCTTAAACGATGCCGGCAATGAGTTCCACGCGGCATCGCAGGCTTCCCTGTCGCGCACATCGAAGCAGAGCGCAAACACTTCGCAACCGAATGCCGAACGCAACGTTTCCGCCAAACGGTCCAGCCGTTCCCTGCGCCGGCCGGTTATCACCAACCGATATCCCAACTTGGCCAGACGGCGAGCCATTGCTTCACCCAATCCGGCCGTCGTTCCTGTAACAAGTGCTGTTTTCATAAACTGCCCGGTTTTACTGTTGAGACTCCGCATCCAAATGCAGATTATGATGCATGCGTTCCTTTTTCGTCTTCATGTAGAAAATGTTATATGGATTGGGTTTCACTTCCAGGGGCACATTTTCCACAATGGAAAGACCGTATGATTCGAGACCGATGCGTTTTTTCGGATTGTTCGTCATCAGGCGGATTTTGCCTACTCCCAGCGAGCGAAGGATTTGCGCGCCAATGCCATAGTCACGCTCATCGGCCTGGAAACCGAGATGCAGATTCGCATCCACCGTGTCCAATCCTTCTTCCTGAAGTTTATAGGCCTTTATCTTGTTCATCAACCCGATGCCGCGTCCTTCCTGGTTCATGTATACAATGACCCCTTTGCCTTCCTTCTCTATCGTCTGCATGGCCTTGTGAAGCTGTTCTCCGCACTCGCAGCGGCAAGAGCCGAACACATCGCCCGTCATGCACGAAGAATGCACGCGCACCAGCACCGGTTCATCGGCACTCCACTCACCCTTCACCAATGCGATATGTTCCTTTCCGTTGGAAATCTGGCGGAAAGGTGTAAGTCTGAAATGTCCGTAGGCGGTGGGCAAGTCAACGGTTTCTCCTTTTTCTATCAGTGATTCCGTCTTCAGACGGTAAGCAATCAGGTCGGCAATGGAAATGAGTTTGAAACCATATTCATCGGCCATTTTACGCAATTCGGGCAAACGTGCCATCGAACCGTCATCATTCATCACTTCCATAAGGGCCGCAGCCGGATAAAGACCCGCCAGTTTCGCCAGGTCGACACAGGCTTCGGTATGTCCCGCACGCCGCAACACCCCACGGTCCTGCGCATAGAGCGGATTGACATGGCCCGGACGGCCAAAAGTTTCGGGTGTCGACTTGGGGTCGGCAAGCGCACGTATGGTAGCGGCACGGTCCGCTGCCGACACACCGGTGCTGCATCCTTCCAGTTTGTCAACGGTCACGGTAAAGGGAGTGCCAAGCACCGAAGTGTTGTTCACCACCTGATGCGGCAAATCAAGTTCTTCGCAGCGCGACAATGTAATGGGAGCACACAACACGCCACGGGCATGCTTCAACATGAAGTTCACCTTTTCGGGAGTTATCAGTTCGGCCGCAATGACCAGGTCTCCCTCATTCTCACGGTCCTCATCGTCCACCACTATGACAAACTCCCCCTTACGGAAATCCTCGATAGCTTCCTCTATCGAATCCAATACTTTTTCTCTCATAATCTTGTCATGAATTGTGCGGTTGCCGTTTGCCTGTCCGTTTTCTCACGACAGCCGCTATTTTGTTCTTTATATTTTCAAACACCTTCTTATACTGGTCCGAACTGAACAAGGTGGCATCAACCGCCGCCTTCCATGTGAGGAATATGCCAATGGGCAACAGCACGGCCGAACTTATCCACATGCCCTCGGCAACGGGCCACAATCCCTCACGGGCCATTTTATAACCAGTAGTGTCTATGATGTAATAGACCACGAACATCATCACCGACACCACGGCTGGCATGCCCAGCCCACCCTTGCGAATAATGGCTCCCAACGGGGCACCGATAAAGAAAAAAATCAGACAGGCAAACGACAAGGTAAACTTGCGATGCAGCTCTATCCAGTGCCTACGCACGTAAACAATGGAGTCATTCACCATGATTTTATTGTATTGTATCTGGTCCTTCTTTTCCTTGGCCCGTGCCACCGCCTGCGACATGGCGTATTCCATATCCTCCTGACTCAGGTCAAAAAACATCGAGTCTATGTCACAGGCAAACGTCCCCGCTATGGTATCCGCCGCCGTGTTCCGCTGCTCGCCCGATTCACGTCCCAGGTAGTTGCGCCGGAGAATTTCCTGGCCCTGCTGCTCCAGCTTTATGTCCAATATCTTGTTCACCGAGTCAATCGAGGCCACCAGCATTTTCGCATCCTTGCTCACATGCTGGTCTTTCAGTATGGACTCATCGTAACGGTTCAAACCCGAATCAAAATCAATCAGTATCTCTTTTTTCCTGAACGTTTCGCGCCGGTAAGGAATGCTTCCTTGGTTTTTGTTACCCTTCTGTTCCTTGAGGTTTTCGAATGTTTCCCCATCGAAAAGTGTCAGCAGTAGATACTTGTTGTCACCCGTCAGCTGCACATAACCCGAGTCGGCCGTCATGACCGTTGCGTTGTTGAAGCCGGCGGAAAAATCGTAAATCATCAAATTCTTCAAAAGGCGTTCATCGCGCTCGCGCACATACACGGTCATGCCATCAATGCCCGAATAGAACTCGCCCACCGGAATATCCAGTTCGGGCGATTTTTGGCGCAAGGAAAAAATCAAAGTCCACAACTTGGTTTGGGCCATAGGCAACACGGTGTTGGAAAAGAAAAAAGCACCGACACAAATGAACGCAATGAACACGACGAGGGGGCGCATGATGCGGAACAGCGAAATGCCGGCAGCCTTCATGGCCGTCAGCTCGAAACTCTCGCCCAGGTTGCCGAACGTCATGAGCGATGCCAGTAAAATGGCAAGCGGCAAACCCAGCGGAACCATCGTAAAGAATGCGTAAAAGAAGAATTCAGCCAACACGCCGACGGATATGCCTTTCCCCACCAGGTCTTTCACATGCATCCACAAAAACTGCATCAGCAAAATGAAAATGCAAATGAAAAAAGTCATCATAAAAAGCGTGAGAAAACGCTTCAGCATGTATAAATCAATCTTTTTCACGTAACCACTTTCCTTATGGCGGGGAGTTTATGCAACCCACCTTATGTTTGAGGAAACAAAAATACGCCAAAAAATCCAATCAAACGGCATGTCTTATGCGAAATAAGCTTAAAACCTACCAGGAAGCACATTACGAAAAAACGTTTTCAACTTGTGCTTTCAGCCATGAACCCACGACAGCAAGGAAGGTGGAATGAGGAGAAAGCCGTGTCGCACACACAATGCGACATTCCGGAAAACAAAGACTACTTATCCTTTTGCACGTTTCCCCCCACATCAAGCGCGGGGTGTAAATGCCTACGAAGAGTGTCAAAGAGAACCTTTTTCATAGCCCGAAAAAAGGCTATAGTTTGTGCGAAAATATTCTATAGAAAGTTCAGCAAAATACTATAGAAGATGGTGCAACTTTCTATAGAAGATGGACCAACTTTCTATAGTATTTTTTGACAGCCTCCTGCAAAGCTTGTGGCAGGCTTGAGCGGTCATAATGTCAGTTGTTTTGATAGAGCGATGAGTTGACAGTTGACAAGTGACAGTTAACAAGTGACAGTTAACAAGTGACAGTTAACAAGTGACAGTTAACAGTCAATCATTAAACAGTAAACCAGCGTATTTCCTCCAACCCAGTGGAAGAGTCTTGAAGCGGACGCCTTCAGCGAAGTGCTGAAACTCATGCTGCACCCGATGCAGCATCCTGGCTTTGCAGCCGTTTAGCCTCATTGATTCATTCCTGTTGATTGCGCTCGCTGTCGGCAACACATACCTTTTCCTGACAAAAAATACATTTTATTTGCAATTTTCAAATAACTCTTATAACTTTGAAGCAGAGAACACAAAACCGAAATCATCATGAAGCAGACCCCATATTCCCAACCCATCCGGGCAGCACACCCGCTGCTTTAAGGGATTCAAGTTTTTGTCTCTTTCCCTTAAAGCGGCATTCCATCTCAGGACAGACATAAAATAAATTCTTTTTTATATTTATACAAATACAAACCCAAACAACGTATTTGGTCATGACACCACCAGAGAATAATTCCTATCTGCCAACAAACAAATAAAAAGAAACGGACTGCATTGCTCCGTATAAACTATCACAGATTGCACTTGTGCATAAAAAGGGAATGATATTGACAGAATAAGCGCTCTGTCTGAATTTACAACGGCGATGCATTTCCATCTATGTACAGGTAAATTAATTATAAAGTAACGAATCTTATGAAAACAAAAAACATCATCCTTTTAGTCCTCTTGTCGTATGCCGGACTAACCCACGCACAAACCTCTCCCGATGATTGCTGGGGATATGTGAACACCCTGCAGGACGAATGGCTGCGGAAAATCTGTACCGTGGGTCTTGATACGGTTTACATTGTGGGCGAAAACGGGCTGATAGCCCGCTCGACCGACCGGGGCGAAACGTGGGACAAACAATACATAGGCACGGCGCACCTGAATGACGTAAAATTCATAGACCCACGTACCGGATTTGCCGTAGGCGAAGGCGGCGCAATACTGAAAACCGCCGATGCGGGCGAAACATGGACGCAACAAACGAGCGGAACTACGGAAAACATCA